>CALESG010000142.1 GCA_937907215.1 uncultured Ruminococcus sp. | reverse complement strand
AATAGAAGATTAAAAATGGTAAAATAAATTGAGGTCGTTATATACATCTTTATACTGCGACACCAAAAGTATTGTCAAATAATAGAAAATTTAAAGGAGCGATTTGTGTATGTACCGTTTGCTTGTTACCGATGATGAAGCCAATATTAGAAATGTCGTTCGTGAATATGCAGAATTTGAAGAATATGAAGTAACAGAAGCTGAAAACGGAATGGAAGCTGTAAAGCTTTGCCGTGAACAAGATTTTGACCTTATAATCATGGATGTAATGATGCCAAGACTTGATGGCTTTTCTGCTGTAAAAGAGATCCGTAAAAAGAAAAACACACCTGTTATAATGCTCTCTGCACGTGGTGAGGAATATGACAAACTTTTTGGTTTTGAAATAGGAATCGATGATTATGTAGTAAAACCTTTTTCTCCAAAAGAGCTTATGGCAAGAGTTAATGCTGTTTTAAATCGTCACAAAACAACTCAGCCAACTGAAAATACATCTCAAAAGCTAAAGTTCGGCGGATTAGAAATAGACCTTGCCGGACGTGAAGTTTATGTCGATGGTCAAAGAGCATCTATGACTCCAAAAGAATATGACCTGCTTTTCTATCTTGTAAAGAATAAAGGTCTTGCTCTTACAAGAGATAAACTTTTGGAAGAAGTTTGGGGTTACGATTTCTTTGGAGATGACAGAACAGTAGATACTCATATAAAAATGCTCCGTGGAAGCCTTGGAGCATACAGAAAATATATTGTTACACTGAGAGGAATGGGTTATAAATTCGATGCTGAAGTTTAAAGATTTGCGTCTTAAAAAGAATTTGCCAATACGTTTAAAAATATGGCTGTTCTTTATGATGCTTGTATGCATTGTGTTTATTCTTATGTGGACATTTCAAGTCCTGTTGCTTGGACAATTTTATGAAATAATGAAGGTTTCATCTATATCTAAAGCAACAAAGGAACTTGCCAGATCGTATAATACAAAATCATTTACAGAAAATCTGCATTCTGCCGCAATAAAAAATGATATGTGTATAGAAGTACTGAACGAAAGTGGTGCTGAAATAAATTATCAATGCATATTCAGCGGAAATTGTATGCTTCATAATGGCAGCAATGATATATACTTTTATTATATGGACCTCAAACAAAATGAAAAGGGCGAGATCGTCAGAAAACTCTATAATGAAACAATGCAGAGCGAAATGATAATATATGGCTGTCCGCTTTATAACAATAATGAAGTGACCGGCTATCTTATTGCCAATTCACGTCTTGTACCGGTAGAATCAACAAGGCATATATTGCAAAATATGACTCTGAATATAACAATAGCTCTGGTACTTGCGGGAGTAGTTCTTTCAGCATATGCTGCTGAAAATCTTGGTGTGCCTATCAAAAGACTTAACAGTTCTGCAAAACGACTTGCTCAGGGTGATTATACGGCAAGCTTTACAGGCGGCGGCTGCGAAGAGGTAGATGACCTTGCAGACACGCTTACCTACGCAAGCCATGAGCTTTCCAAAACAGATGAAATGCAAAGAGATCTCATAGCAAATGTTTCTCATGATATGCGTACACCTCTTACAATGATGAAAGCTTATGCTGAAATGATACGTGACCTTTCAGGTGATAACCCTGTAAAGCGAGAACAGCATCTTAATGTCATTATAGAAGAAACAGACAGGCTTTCCTTGCTCGTAAACGATATGCTTGATCTTTCAAAGCTTGAGAGCGGAACTCAAAAGCTTGAACTTCAGACAATGGATATAAGTGAAAAGCTGTGTGAAATTGCTAACAGATATGAAGGTCTATCAGAAAAAATGGGTTATCACATTATATTCACCGGAGATGCACCTTATATGATTTGCTGTGACAGCAGCAAAATAGAACGTGTTATATGTAATTTGCTGAACAATGCTATAAACTACACTTCAAAAGAAGAACGTACCGTTTATTTAAGGCAAATAAACTACCCTGATTATGTTAGAATTGAAATAACAGATACAGGTGACGGAATCGAAGAGGATAAAATAAAGCTTATATTTGATAAATATTACCGTTCTGAAAATCATAAGCGTGAAGTCGTAGGTACGGGTCTTGGATTATCTATAGTCAAAGCTATTCTTAAAATGCATGAATATAACTATGGTGTAAACAGCAAACTCGGTGAAGGTTCAACATTCTGGTTTGAAGCAAGTGCTGCAATTCCTGCTGAAAACGAAAATATAATAAAGTCAACACCAAATAAGAAGTAATTTGAAAACAGTATTCAAATGCAACTTATAGGCGTTGCAAAAGCGAAAAGACAGCGTAAAAGGCAAAAGTGCATTTTATGCTGTCTTTTCTATGTACAATATAAAAATCATATATTTGTTAATTTTTTTCCTATCCCATTGACTTTTTGAACGTTGTTCAGTATAATGGTATTGAACAACGTTCAGCAGGAGGTATTATATGGATAGTCATGAAGTAATAATACAGACAACAATTACACTCATAAAAGAAAACAGCAAAAATTTGGATAAAATCACAGTTCGTGAGATATGCAAAAGAGCCGGTGTTGGATTAGGTCTTGTGAATTACCATTTTGGAAATAAGGACAAACTTATTGAAATATGTGTTGAGCGTATGATAAATGAGATTGTTGAACAATTTCAGTATATACGAGAGAACACAGAGGGCCTAACACCATTTGAGAAACTGGAACATCTCGGCAATATAACGCTTGATTTTCTGTTTGAACATTATGATATGTCCAAAATTTCTGTTCTTACCGATATGCAAAAGCCGAAAGACAATGACAATACCAACAGAACTTATGCAGCGTATTTGCCGCTTGTTACAGCCTGCCGTCCTGACCTTGATGAAGCAGCAATAAAGCGAAAGACTCTGTATTTAATTACAATTATGCAGCAAATGTTCCTGCGGCATGAAACCATGTCGCAAATACTAGGAATTGACCTTAAAAAAAGAGAAAACCGCAAGATATTTCATAAACAAGTTTTACATGACATTCTGGAGGTATAGAGAATGAATATTACTGTTATAAATGGAACAGAAAAACACGGTGTAACCTATCGCTTAAAAGAAATGTTTTTATCTGAGTTTAAGGATAAAGCTAATATTACGGAATACTATCTTCCAAAGGATTGTCCTAATTTCTGCAACGGTTGTACAAGCTGTATGATAAAAGGCTCGAATACCTGCAAAGATGCAAAATACATCGAAAAAATCGAAAAATCGCTTTTGAAATCAGATTTGATTGTAATGACTTCTCCGGCATACGTGTTTCACACTACAGGTGCAATGAAAACATTTCTTGACCATTTTGCTTATCGCTGGATGCCTCACCGTCCTGCTCCTGAAATGTTTGGAAAACGAGCAGTAATTATCACGCAATGCTTAGGAACAGGAGCAAAATCTACGGCGAAGGATATAAAGCATAGTCTATCTTGGTGGGGAATTTCTAAAATTGGGGTATTTACCGGTGCTTTGATGAGTGATATTGTCTGGGAAAGACTTTCTGAAAAGAAACAATCCGAGCTAACAGAAAAAGTAAAAAAACTGTCAAAAAAATTTCTCCATATGGATTACACAAAGCCTGCACATACAAATTTTATTATAAAAATAAAATTTTATTTTTGTCGTATGCTGCAACAATCGCTACATAAAAACGACCCTGAATATCTTGATGGCAAATATTGGATGGAGCAAGGCTGGCTTGAGAAAACCAGACCTTGGCAATAAACTTTAGGTCTTGTTTTAAGGCAACACCGCACAAAGACTGTGCATCGGATGTGCAGTCAGGTTTATTGTCAGATGAAACAAAAAAGGCTTGTCCAAACGGACAAGCCTTTATTTTATGCTAATAACTATATTAAATTAGTCTGCTACATAAGGCAGCAGTGCAACGTGTCTTGCTCTCTTGATAGCAGTTGTAAGTTCACGCTGATGATATGCACAAGTGCTTGTAACTCTTCTTGGAAGAATCTTAGCACGCTCTGTCATGCACTTCTTAAGCTTAGCAATATCTTTGTAATCGATTCTCTCTGCACGATCTGCACAGAACATGCAAACCTTTTTACGAGAACGCTTATTATTTCTTGGTGCTCTTTCCATTTTTAATATCCTCCTATCTGCCAAATTTGCATTTTTGAGTTTAGATTAAAAATTAGAAAGGAACTTCTCCGTCACTTAGGATCTCTTCAAAATCACCCAAATCTCCAAGCTGTACAGACTGCTGAGGAGCTGCCTGTGGTGCAGGAGCTGCTGCCGGCTGAGAATAGCTTGGCTGCTGATAAGTTGCCTGATAACCGCTATTATTCTGCTGACCATATCCGCCGTTCTGAGCTGCATTTTTGCTTTCGCCAAATGATACGCTATCCGCCTGAACATCCATTGAATAATGTTTTACACCATTCTGATCTGTCCAGTCATTATTTCTAAGGCTGCCTTCTACAATGATCATGCTGCCTTTATGAAAATAACGGCTTACGAATTCAGCTGTCTGACGCCAGCAAGTAACATTTATAAAATCTGTTTCACGTTCGCCGGTCTGCTTATTCACAAACTGACGATTTACAGCAACACGTATTCTACAAGTTGCAGTACCATTTGGAGTCTGACGAAATTCCGGGTCGGCACAAAGTCTGCCCATCAGGATAACCTTATTCAGCATATGGATTTTTTCCTTTCTGTTTATTTTAATCTGTTAATTTCAAATTGTTGCTTATGCGGCAACGGTTACTAAGAACCGCAGTACGCCGTCTGTGATGTTTAATACACGCTCAAGCTCTGCTGGAAATTCCGGTGCAGATGTGAATGTGTACAGTGCATAATAACCGTCTGGTTCATCATTGATTGGATATGCCAGCTTACGCTTGCCCCATTCATCGATATTTTCCAGTGTTGCTGCTGCTTCGATCTTATCCTTAAACTTAGCTACCAGTTCCTTTACAGCATCTTCACCATTTGCCAGACTATATACAGCCATCAGCTCGTACTTTTCAGTCTTCTTTGCCATTTTAAATACACCTCCCTTTGGATTTCGTCTGCGTTTTTATACGCAAACAAGGATAACATATCTATTTTACCATGTTCGACTATTCTTGTCAAGCCTTTTTCTGGATTTTTTTAAAAAGCGCTCCGATATTATAACCGAAGCGTTTTATAATTTAAATTGCCTCGAACATCCGCACGCTTATGTGTGCTGCGTGCGGATCGGCAAATAGCAAAAACCAAAAATTTTTGTCGTTTGCTATAAATTATCTATTCGAGAATATCTGCCCAATCTATTTCTATACCTGCGGCATTAAATGCGTAATACGTAAGAGCATCTTTAGCATCTTCTATGTTTATTTTACCGTCACGATTTATATCCGCAGCATCAGTATCTATGCTGGCATCTGGATCATCTTTTATCCCTGCGGCTGATTCTGCATATAATTTAAGAATATTTGTAGCATCATAAACATCAACATGAGTATCACCGTCTAAATCTCCCATTGCATGAAACTTCAGTCCAATATCTGCTAAAACTTCCGGTTCAGTGTTCTTATAGCCGTAAAATGTACAAGTATATTTAGACTTAAAACTATCAAGCTGCTCCTGATCAATATTATCAAAAGACTTACCATTAGTCGGCATATTCACATATGGTGAAAGGAACACCTTATCTTGTACATCTGAAAGAGCGGCGAATTCCCAAAAATCAAATCCTGTAAAAGAATTTGGCAAACTAATGCTTTTAAGGTTTGGCATTGACCATACGAAATCAAAATCTGTTATTCCTTCTTCTATAACAATATGTTCAACAGATTTTGAGATTTCATCATCTTGCCATGGATAAGAAGGCATATCATCAAACAAACCATATTTGTCCATACTTCCCGTTCCGCTGACAGTCATAACTCCTTCAGCATTTAAACTTGCCCTTGTATTATCACCGCAGATTATATTTTCAAATAAATTATCAGCTGCAAAAACAGGCATACTCATTGCAGATACCAAAGCACCAGCAGTAATAATTGATATAAACTTTTTCATAATGATACCATATCCTTTCCTATTTTTATTATAATTTATAACTTATAACATTTCATATCCTTACAGAAATATTATAACATCATTTCCACATTACGTCAATCTTTTTTTGAAAATATGAAAAAAACAGCAGCATTTACTTTTTTCAGCTTAAAGCCTGAAAAGTTAATGCTGCTGATGACAGATATTCATAAATTATTTTTTTGTACGTGCACGCTTGGTGAGCTTATACCCAAACACCTCAACAGCTATAACTGCTGCAAGAACAAATGTAAGTATAAGTACTGCTTTAAGCGGAAATCCTTCATTTGAAGATGAAGATGAATCATAATTATTTGACGCATTCGCCGATACTGACGAATTTGCTGTATTTTCCGCCTTTTCGGAATCAAGTGTAGCCGCACTTACTGCACCTGCTTTTATTCCGCCATTATTTTCACTAAGAAATGATGTGAGCCACGCAAGCGGTGCATTCCAGTTGATGGTACATTCATTTACAGACCATGCTTCAACATTATCAAGATAACACTTAGCCGGAGCGATACTGCCCTTTACCCAGCCGCTGCCCATTACCCATGGATCCTGCATTCCGGAATTAGGTCCTCCTACAAGTACTCCTGCCGGTGCTGACGGAAAGCCCTCTACAGACTGCGCACACCAATAACGATGATGTGGATTTTCCACTGCATGAGCACCGTAACCGGTTACATAACTATAATCCATAGGATTGCGTCCAAGCAGGTAATCAACTGCACTTATAACGCCATTCATATATTTATCATCTTCCGTAAGTTCATATGCTGCTGCAATTACAATCGCATTATCAGCAATAAATGAATTTGAACCCCAGACATAACCTACTGTATCATCTTCATAACTAAGCTTACTTTGACCATACGGCTGACCGTAACCCTGCTCCTGCTCAAGAGAAATATATGTATCAGCAGCTTCTGTTACCGCACTTTCAAGTTTTGACGAATCTCCTTTAATGCAATCTTTATCAAGCACAAGTGTAAGGCTGCCTAAAACTGCTGTATTCCCCCAGTCAAAGCTGCCAATAACACCGTTTGTTTCGCCCTTTGTCAAAGCAGTTGGAATATTAAGATACCATTCAGATTTATTCATATCAGAGAGATAATCATCATCGCCTGTTGTACGGAAAAGCTCACAAGCCGCCCAATAAAATTCATCTGAAACATCGTTGTCACCATAAGCACCACCGCCTATTGACTGATCAAGCGGTGCATACATATTTGAATGCTCTTCTGCCGCTTCATAAGCATCTTCCGCTGCATCAAGGCACTTTTCAGCAAATACAGGATCATATTCCTTCCAAAGCCTTGAAGCCTGTGCGCAAACTGCTGCAAGATTTAAAGTTGCAGCGGTTGTTGGCGGCTTTATAATACGTTCTTCCTTATCATCTGCCGGTGCAAGTCCAAGAGCAGTCCATTTAATATCATGAACTTTATGATAAGCCATATTCTCATATTCACCGTCTTGTACGATCATTTTCAAAAGCCACTCTATTTCCCAACGTGCTTCGTCAAGCAAATCAGGATAATTATTTGCATTCTCCGGAATATTCATTGTACCATCTGCATAAGCAGCTTCAGTGCCATTTTTTACGGCTCTTTCATATTGATTCTGCATAAGCCATACTGATATGCCGCCGTTTACAACATATTTTCCATGGTCGCCGGCATCATACCAGCCTCCGGTCACATCTTGAGTACCGCCGTTGCTGTTTAAATCATTCCAATCTGTTGTAATACGTGCTATGTCACTGGCATGACCTGCCGAACGTGCCAAGGCATCTGCATCGCCTGAAGTAATATATTTACTTTCAATATCTATTGCACTTCTGTTTTGATAAAAATAATTCAGGGAATCATAAAGCATTCCGGAATATTTATCTGTACCGCCTATTGTAAATTCACGGCTAACGCTGTCGCCTGCTTTTAATGTGTATGTTCCATCCTCATTGAAATCGGAAAAGTCAAGTATTTGCACACTGTCACCGGAATCCTTATCCGTACCCATTGGTTCGGATTTTCCCGTATAAACTTCTTTGCCATTTGAATCCAGTACAGAAAATTCAGTTTTATCCTTTTCTTCTGTTATCCATGTAGCCTTCTTTGCAGTTTTTGTAAAATATCCGACCTGATTTGTTACAATAGCAGCTCTGTTCCATTCTTCCGGAGATTTATAGTCATATTCATCATTATTTGTGCATACAAGCGACATATTATCAAATGTAAAAACAGTTCCGGCAGGTACACTGTCACCGCCTATATGAAAAGCCCATTCCACTTCGGCTGTTCTCTTTGCTGTAAATGTACCTTTTACAGATTCAGTTTTATTAGCAGTAAGCTGCTTTACATCCCAAGATCCATCAAATGAACCATCATCAGGATTTCCATGCCAATCTTCTGTAAAAGGCTCTGCCATATCTCCTATCTTTGTATAATAGCTGCAATTATTGCTTGCTGTAATGTCAAACGCAACTTCATAAGTACAACCGGACGCAAGAGTAAGTCCTCTGTGTCGGAACTGGCAATCCCATCTGTCTTCACCGCCGTTTGACGCACCACCAGGATTTACTATTGTAATAGCATATTTTCCATCCTTTATTTCAAAGTCCATCTCACCCGGTGCGGATTCACAAACGTGCCACGGAAGCCCTACGCCATCTGAAAAATCAGTTTGTCCAAGCTGTTGACCAGCATAAGCTGTCATATTTGAACATATAAAACTCATACCTAGAACTGCTGCCATAATCGCTCCGGCAGTTCTTTGCACTATGCTTCTCATAATTCCATTCTCCCTTTATTTATATTTTTAATATACTAATTATATTGCATTTTTTATATAAAATAAAGCAAAAAGAAGATTTATGTTCAATATTTGGAGTGATGCACAACAGCAGTATTTAATTTTCACTTTTTTCATAGCAATTAGCTATACAAGAAATTATTTTAAAGCAAGAATTTCACTTTTCATAACACATAGATCAAATATGTTAATTACACCGTCTTCGTACAAATCTCCTGCTTTTTTGCAATTCAAACCATCGGAACACATCAGCCATTTCTGCATTGCTGCAACATCTGCCATATTAAACAAACCATCTCCATTAACATCTCCTCTTACTAACAACGGCTTCCATAACTGACTAAGATATGTTTTTCTTTTTTCTATAAAATTGCTAACTATTTCTACCGAGCCAATAAAATCATCACCGCTTGATGAACCGAATACACAGTATTCTTTCCCGCCATACATATGCCATCTTGCATTGTTCATCTCAGCAGATGGAAGTATTTCTTTTGCCATGTTTATAATAAGCGAATCGCTATTATTTTCAGAACCAACTAAATCAGATAAATACGGTTCAAAATTTTGAAAATATATTTTAGCTGCACACTTTTTAATCTCATCTCTTTTATAAAGCTGACCGAACCAACTTATGCCATAAGCCGGACGCCCACTTTCTTTATAACCGCTTATAGGAAAATATGCTGCAAATAAATTATTTGCATTCCACGATGTGCCGATTTCACCATTAGAATTACTAATTACTGTTGAAAAATTATTATAACTAAGATCAAAATCCCATGCCGTTCCAAAATGCAGCTTTCCATCACCTTTTTTATCTGAATCTTTATAAAAGAAAAAGCTTGCCTTTGTAGCATCAACATTCATAGATATCTCTTGAACCAAATACGCCGTTATCAACGAATCAACATCTATGTAATCGCTGTAATGTTTCCCTTTTGAATTATAGCCGGTATCAGAATATATAGCATCCTCCATATCCTGCACAAAGTTCTTGATATACAATGCTTGTTCTCTTGAAGCATACTCCGGCTCACTTATTTCAACAGCTTGTCCTTTTGAGGTAACAAATCCGCTCTTTGCTTTTATGCCGTATCTGTTCCAAGGCTGAAACTCAAGCAAATATCCACCGGTTATATCCTTAGGGTCATTTGGAATATCATAATATTTAAAGCTGTCTTCCATATATTCATCTAATCTTGACGCTCCTTCAACAGTACGTTTATAAGACGAAAGCTCCTTTTCATTGCATTCTTCCGTTTCATCTCCAAGATCATGAATATTCACACGATCTTTCCCTATATTCACACGCTCTATAAGCTGATATGTACCTCGGTAAGAACCATCTGCATAAAGGTCAACAAAAACAGAATCCATTGCATATTCCATACCAGCAGCCCTGCTCATTTCAATTGTAGTCTTATTGCGAAGCATGGAATGGTCAAGATAATTTCCCAGTAATATTCACTTTTTAGATTTGCCCATACCATAAAGGTTTGCTTTACTTGCAAGCTTAATGTTATATGGCTTTTTTAAACTGTAATCCCATGAAGAATTACCATGTGCAGTCAATTTCTCAATATAACCTTTATATTCTATTACTCCGTCTGAATTCAGCATTAAAGCTGAACCGGTTTCAATAAGACCTTTATTTGCGTCAAGCTCATCCAATCCTCCTCTTGATGTATTAAGATAAATACATCCTGTATTTGACTGCATTATCTTTAATTTTCCACATGAAACATCTCCAACAGTTACTTCAAATTCATCTGCTTGGCTAAGATAAGAAGTAATTTGACCGGAAACAATTGGCTTTCCATTCAGATATAAATCCTCCTCTTCCAATTCTGTTTCATATGTAATTGTCAGCTTATTTCTGTCAGCAGTTGCCGGAAGAAATATATAATGACAATCTTCCCACTTGCTGTACCACCAATATGTATAATCTATATCTGTTTCTATCTGCGGCAAAATATTGCTCACCTTAAATTCTTTAACCGGAGTATTAGCATAAAAATTCGATCCTGTATTCTCATCATCACCTTCTTTTTCTGCACTATCCTGTAATAAAATATCAGAATCTGCGTCTATATATACTTCTTCCCTATCAAAAAACTTTGTGCTTTCAGCAAAAGCCTGGAATTTCAAGCAACTAAAACTCATAATAAACGCAAGAAAATCAGAAAATAATTTAGCTGATTTAATGTTTTTTATTTTTTTCCTTTTAGATTCCCTTCTTAACATAAAAATCACCTTCTTAAATAATTCATCAATAAAAACATTGATTTATACTTTGTTTTTATTATAACATCAGATATTTAAAATAATCTTAAACGCAAACAAACGATTAGTTAAAAAGCTGCTCAGAGTTCTTTAGTATTCTTTTTTTAAAAGCAGTCAAATTTTTCATTGACAATTCTTTAGATATATAGTATACTAAAATGTATATACAAAAAATTATATAATACTAAAAACACTTAGAAAGGACGTGCATAAATATGCTGCTCGACAGATTTCTTCCTCGTATTGATTTTGACAGCTACGAAGATTTTAAGGAGAACTACAAAGTAAATGTACCTGAAAATTTTAATTTTGGTTTTGATATAGTCGATGAATGGGCAAAGCAAGAACCTCAGAAAAAAGCTCTTGTTTGGTGCGATGACAACGGCGAGAAAAAAGAATTTACTTTTACAGATATTTCCAAACTTTCAAACCAGACAGCCAATTATTTTAAAAGCATAGGAATAAAAAAAGGCTCTGTTGTAATGCTTATTTTACGAAGACGTTGGGAATATTGGATATGTGCTACTGCTATTCACAAAATCGGTGCTGTTCTCATTCCGGGTTCACTTCAACTTTCAAAAAAAGATCTTATATATCGTGGAAATAGTGCCAACATTCACACTATCATATGTGTTGATGATCCATATGTTATAGAACAGGTAGAAGCTGCTGAAAAAGATGTTGCAAGTATAAAAAACAAAATCATTGTTGGAGAAAAACATAACGGCTGGAGATGCTTTTCAGATGAAGCTTATACATTTTCAGATGAATTTCCACGTCCTGTAAAAGCTGATGAGGCTACAAAGGCAGACGATATTGCTCTTGTATACTTCACATCAGGAACAACCGGCAATCCTAAAATGGTTCAGCATAACCACTCCCATCCTCTAGGTCATATCGTTACAGCAAAGTACTGGCAGCAGGTTCAGGAAAACAAACTCCATATGAGTGTTTCTGATTCCGGCTGGGCTAAATTTGGCTGGGGTAAAATTTATGGTCAATGGATCTGCGGTGCTGTTATTTTTTGTTATGACTTTAAAAAGTTTGTTCCTACTAAACTTCTAAAGGTAATAGAAGACTACAAAATAACAACATTTTGTGCACCGCCTACAATGTATCGCTTTATGCTTCAGGAAGATGTAGCATCATATGATCTTTCGAGTGTTCAAAATTTTGCTACCGCTGGCGAACCGCTTAACCCTGAGGTTTATAATCAGTGGAAAAGACTTACAGGCAAGGAAATTAGAGAAGGTTTTGGTCAAACAGAAGGAAGTGTTCTTATTGCAAACTTCCCATGGCTTACTCCAAAGCCGGGTTCAACAGGAAAACCATCACCTCTTTATGATATTCATCTTATAACAGAAGACGGCAATGAGGCTATGCCTCATGAAACAGGCAGTCTTACTATCTGCAATTTAAACAGATACTATCCTACAGGACTTTTCACAGGTTATTACAAAAATCCTGAAATGTCCGCACTGGTTTTAGGCGGCGGTGAATATTGCCCACACGATGTATTTAAACCGGATGAAGATGGATATTACTGGTTTGTCGGCAGAAATGACGATGTAATCAAATGTTCCGGCTACCGTATAGGTCCATTTGAAGTTGAAAGCGCTCTTGTAGCCCATCCTGCGGTTATCGAATGTGCTATAACAGCAGCTCCAGACCCTATAAGAGGCAATGTTGTAAAGGCTACTATCGTATTGGCAAATGGCTATAAACCAAGTGATGCACTTACAAGAGAACTTCAGGACTTTGTAAAGAAAAACACAGCACCTTATAAATATCCACGTATTATTGAATATGTAGACGAGCTTCCAAAAACACTGGGCGGCAAGATCAAGCGTGCTTTAATTAGAAAAGAAAACTTTGAAAATAAATAGTATAACAGCAATTCTGAATTTTAAGGAGCGGCATGAAAAAAATATATTTAATTTGCAATTTGCATTCAGGCAAAACAATTATAAATTTCCCTCTTTCTAAGATAATTGATATGTTTACAAAAGCTGATTTCGAAGTAACAGTACACCCAACGCAATTTCGTGGTGACGCTTCAATATCGGCAAAATATGCCTGTGAATCTGAATTTGACTTAATTGTATGCTGTGGCGGCGATGGCACTTTAAATGAAGTTATAAGCGGTTGTATTAAAGCCAATGCTCCATTGCCTATAGGATATATTCCTACCGGATCTACAAATGACTTTGCAAGAAGTCTTGGTATTCCGAAAAATGCAATGGACGCTGTTGACGCTATAATAAACGGCAAAGCAGAAAAATGTGATATTGGAAAAATCGGAGATCGTTATTTTACCTACATCGCTGCATTCGGTGCGTTTACAGAGGTTTCATATCAGACTGCACAGCCTGTTAAAAACGTTCTCGGCTATGCAGCATATATTCTCAACGGAATGGTAAATCTGCATAAGATAAAAGCTTCACGCATGAATATAGAATATGACGGTAATGTTATTGAAGATGAATTCATTTTTGGAATGATCACAAATTCTACATCTGTTGCAAAATTGCTGTCAATGCCCGATATGAAAAAAGATGACGGCTTATTTGAAGTAACACTTATAAGAAAGCCACGAAACATTGTCGATTTGCAGCATATTATTACTGGACTCACTAATTTCCAGCTTGGAACTGAAAAAGAATATTTTGATCATTTCCATTCATCAAAATTATGCATAACCTGTCTTGAAGAAGAACCTGTTCCATGGACAGTTGATGGTGAATTCGGCGGAAACGATACTGTCAATTTAATACAAAACCTGCAAAAAGCACTTGAGTTTATTTTGCCGGTATCATAAATATTATAAAATAACAAATACAAAAGACTGCTGCAAATATTAAACTTGCAGCAGCCTTTATTTTTTAACTATTCTAAATTATTTTAAGCTATAAAATTTAAACTATAAAACCAGCACTTCGGAATGAATCTATAGCATCGCCTAAAATTTCTGCATTAGTTTTTGATACAGAATGGAGAAGCAGGATCTCACCGCCGTGTACGCTTTTACTCAATCCTTCAAGTGCAGCTGTACAATCAGGCTGTGCATCTGTCTGCCAGTCTACATAGGCATAGCTCCAGAACAATGTTTTATATCCAAGCTCGCTAACAAATTTTAATCTGTCTTCAGAATATTCTCCACAGGGAAAACGAAAATACTGCATCTCATATCCATATTCATCAAGAACATAGTCATGCAGTGACATAACTTCCTGCTTTGCGTCCTCTTCATTAAGCTTTGGCAAACTTGCGTGTGTCATACCGTGATTGCCCAAAACATGGCCTTCATCGATCATTCTCTTTACAAGTGCATTTTCCTTTTTGGCATAATCACCTGTAAGGAAAAATATAGCTTTAACGTTTTTTTCTTTTAATGTGTCCAGTATATCAGCTGTATAACCATTTTCATAACCCTGATCAAAAGTGATTATTATCCTTTTTTTATCAGGAGTTGTGGCATAAGCATTATACTCTCTATATCTGTCATTAAATGCAAGTGCATCACTCGGACAATTTTCACTGTCCACTGCTGTTCCTTGTCCATATCCAATAGCAGTATTATCAGCCATTACCTTCGGTGCTGTTTGCAAAAGCATAAACGCCGTAAGCAATGATGCTGCCATTGATTTAATGCGGCATTTTGTCATGTCCCTGATGCTCCTTCTGCGGATTATCCCGCAATTAAAGTATATCCATATTGTAATTTTGCATACAAGGAAATATATTACAAAACAAAATAAATTTGCCTTAACTAAAAATAAACATAAAAGCAAAAAGCACCGATACTCTAGGTGTACCGGTGCTGAGAAATCAGCTATTTATATAAGCCTTTACCAAAGCCTGCAAAAGCTCATCTCTATCGATGTGACGGATAATGCTTCTTGCATTGTTGTATGTGGTTATGTATGTCGGATCTTCAGACAGAATATAACCAACAATCTGATTTACAGGATTATAACCCTTTTGAACCAGTGCATCATAAACTATTGTCAGGTTTCTTTTCATCTCGATTTCTTTTTCGTCGTTGACCGAAAAGGTCATGGTTTTATCATACATTGATATCCGCCTCCTTAAAATTTTTCATAACATCATTATACCCTATTTTTCTGAAATATACAAGTGCTTTTCAATAGTTTTTTCTAAATCGCAATTTATTTTGACGCTTTAGTATATTATCAAAAACCATTTTTGTATACATTCAACAAAAAAAGCAAATCACCCGACAGCATACAAGC
Organism: uncultured Ruminococcus sp.; assembly: GCA_937907215.1. Classification (GTDB taxonomy): domain Bacteria; phylum Bacillota; class Clostridia; order Oscillospirales; family Ruminococcaceae; genus Ruminococcus_C. The sequence goes on along the minus strand of CALESG010000142.1, from coordinate 17,805 downwards.
CGTCGGGTTTAGCTTTTTACAGTTTTTTTGCAGTTTCTTTTTTTATAACTTCTTAAAACTTACAGCCGTCTGATGTGTCACAAGCACAGCTTCTCTTAACAAAGCTCTTACAGTCAGTACATTCTGGCACTGTAGGATTCTTTTCGTGTGTGCCAATCTGAATGCTGTCCAGAACACAATAATTTTCTGATACCATGTTGTGCTGGCACTGGCTTACTGTACAATTGATACAAGGATTCTTACGTGTTTCCATAAAAAATACTTCCTTTCATTTATGCCGGTCTGCCGGCTTGAATATATTATATCCGCACGCACTTTTTTTATGCATATTTTTATACATATTATTTATTTTTTTCTTTTCAATAGCTTTTCAGCCGTATATCACAATATTTACACATTATATGGGTATACTATAGATACGCTCTTGAAAGAGAGCAGATAACATCCTCTAAAGTGCTTTTACATTTACCCCAGTGTAAGAGCAATCCCCAATAATCCCTATATCATAGTAGCTATGCCTCCACCCCGAGGCATATTGCTACCATAAAAATTTCGAGGGATATAAAGCAGATAATATGGGGTTATTAAAATGACATATTCCACCCTTTCAAATAAAAATACGAAAAAAGCAGCTGTTTCAAGCTGCTTTTTTCTATTATTATATATTGCTCAGACGGTTACAGTTTCTGTTTCTTTATTATTCTCTTTTTTGCTTTTGCTTTTATTCACATTATCGTTTTTATCATCATTTTCCTTTTTCTTGCCATGTTTTTTCTTTTTGCTATTGTCATCCGCAAGCTGAACCTTGTAAATTTGTTTCATAACATATTCTGCATTTCCACGATAAAATACTTCAACTGCATGTCGATTATGCTCACCAATTTGTTTTCTAAGCTTTTTATCCTCAGTTAAAGCTTCTATTCCGGATACAAATCCAGCAACATCATTAGGTTTAAAACAAAATCCTGTAACACCATCTTCCATAAAGTCGTTTATACCATGTACATTAGAAGTAATAAGAGGTAAGCCGGCTTCCATAGCTTCAAGTGCTGCTATACCTATGCCTTCATCTTTTGACGGCATACAAAAAATGTCACAAGCATGAAGCATATTTACAATATCATCACGATGTTTTGTAAAATGCACTCTGTCTTCAATATTAAGCTTACTTGTAAGCCTGTAAAGTGCATCTGTATTATCTCCGCCGCCGCATATAACATAATGTATCTCAAGCATTCTAAGTCTTGAGATAGCCTTTAAAATAACGGCATGATTCTTTTTCTTAGTAAGAGCGCCAACTGATACAAGCGTTACGGCATTCTGAGGAATTTCCATAAAATCACGCATTTCAATACGGCTGACTGTAGGAGCACGAAAACGATATGGGTCAAGACCTATTCCAGGTATTCTAAAAACACAGCGTGTACTGAAATTATTTTTTGAAAATTCATAATCCTCACAATTACAGCATATCAATGTTTCTGCATATTTTGCTGTTTTTTTGAGTTTGGGCAGAAGAAGTGCTCTTTTTAAAATAGATACGCCCTTATATATCGGCAAACCATATGTAGTGCATATAACCGGTATGTGATGTTGACGTGCAGCATCACCAATACATTTTAAGCATGAAAGTCCTAAACAATGTATTAAATCATATTCATATTTATCAAGTAATTTTTCAAGTTCATCAGATGCTCTCTCTTGTTTAACAAATGAATTCTCGCCGGCGGAAAAATTTATATGCAAACATTTTATCCCTGCATCCTTAAGTTCATTTATAAACGCTTCTACACGATCCGCTGATGTTGTATTTCCAAATACAAAGTTACATCCAACGTGTATCTCACAGTCCATTTCCAACAGTAAATTAAGGTTAGAACGATTGTTCAAATCCTGTACTGACGCTGAATCTGACAACACCAAAACACGTTTCATATGCTTCTTCCCTTTCCCGAAATATAATATATTCTTTAGTATACCATATTTCTAAAGGAAAATCAATAGCAGAATTTTGGCGATTATTCTGCCGCCTGATATACTACATATTCATTAAAATGTTCTGTCCCATCTTCTTCCCAATAGTGAGTATATTCTACAATTTTATCAATTTCGCTTATATTCATAGGCTTACTGTAGCAATATACAATACCATCACAATTAACACCTTCTGATGAAATGTTTCCACGGGAATACGCAAATTCTTTATAACGTGTTCCTTCTAAAATATATCCGCCGTCTGAATCAAAATCAATATCATCAAACATTCCAAAATCAGTTGCAATAACCGTTCCGTCCTTCAAGAAAACAGCATTGCCATAACGTTCCTCTTTAGAAAGATCAAATTCATCATTGTAAGGATCATAGTCTTTATCATTAGATATATATACGGACAAATCGTCAAGAATATAAACATTACGATCAGTTTCAATAGTAAACAGCTCAGAATTAGGTTCTGATATAGGAATATCAGCTGACCATCCGCCTTTTAGAATAGACTGTTCCTGTTCATAATATTCTTTTTTCTTCTTATCCCTAAGCTCAGAGAAACCGTTTTCATGTTGGAACTTTTTCCATTCGCCAATTCCCATATCTTCTGTAAAATATTTTTCACTCAGTTCATCGTCAAACGAAATCATTTTTTCATGAATTTTACTTTCCTGTGCTGATGTATAAACACCTGAAAAATCCACGTGCAACGAAGCTCCCGCAATGTCTGAGTCTATTAGATAATAGTTCAAATAATAAACATTATCCTCGGTTTCACTCTTCTGGAATGGTGATGAAATATAACCGCTTTCAGATGATTCTTTACAAGTTCCATCTTTTAATGTAAACGTAAAATATGGCAGCATATACATATCATCAGTTAAAACTGTGCCGTCCAATACCGTTAAACGAAAGCTGAGCATCAAAGAATTGTGGTCATTATATAATCCTAAAAACTCTATTGTACCGGAATCAGTCTGGTTAAAAGTTACATCGGGACAGTTATAATATGGCTGCATCTCGGCAATAGCATCCGGAAGATCCATATTTACCGCAGGCAAATTTTCACTCGGAGCAGTGTCCTTTATATCAGCTTTTGATACAGATTTGAAGAATTCGTCCATTCTTCCGGAAACTGCACTTACTGTAATCGTTCCGCCTGCTAAAATTGCTGCAGCAGCTGCAATGCCGATAAAGCGATAAGAATGACGCTTTTTCTGCACTGGATGAATATCTGCTTTTTCAAAAACTCTATCTGCAATTGAATTTGTATCAATATATTCGCCTTTAAGTTTAGGTAATTCCTGTAGATCTTCATTATAATGGTCAAAAATATCATATAGATTCCGTTTCATAAGTATACCCTCTTTCTATAAGCAGTTGTTTTAATTTATTTCTTGATCTATGCAGACGTACTTTGACTGCGGAAGAAGAAAGTCCCATTTCCTTAGCTATTTCTATAACTTGTTGATAATAGTAATAATATCGTATAAGTACCTCTCCATCCTGCTTTGGAAGTGACTCTATTGCATCACGAAGTGCTTCGGCAAGAAGTGTATGTTCAACCTCCTCCTGTAGATCCGCAGCTTCAATAACTATTGTATCCTCCAAAGAAACAGATTCCTTTAGACTACGCAAACGACTTTTTGTCTTGTTTCGTGCAATAGCTGCAATATATGGCTGCAATTTGCCTTCCTGTATTTTATCAGCCGTCTGCCAGACTGCAAGGAAAACATCAGCTGCAAGCTCTTCAGTATCATTCTCGTTCAAAGCACCCCTTCCAATGTTTCGTATGATTGAAACTACATAGCATTGATAAGAATCTATGAGTTTTCTAAGTGCAGCCGGATCTTTTGCCCTAAGCTGATTTATAAGCATTCGTTCCCTCATTATGTTTATCGCCTCCTTTCCTGCTTTCACTTAACATAACGCTGAAAATAAGAAAAAGGTTACATTTTAAATTCTACCGCAAAATAAAAAAAATTGCCTTCACAACGTTTTTACACGCATATGAAAACAATCTTTTGTCTTTTATATAGGCAAATCATTTTTATCTGAAAAAAGTGCTTTTATATCTTCGGGCAGCGGTGCATTAACAGTAATCATTTTTCCGCTTTCAGGTTCGGGAAACTCCGCTGAATAACAGTGAAGTGCATGACGAGAAATATCTTCGGATGTAGTACCATAAAGATCATCGCCTGCAAGAGAATGACCTATATACGCCATATGTACACGCAGCTGATGTGTACGACCTGTTTCAGGAATAAGCTTTACAAGAGTGTATTTATCATTTGAACAAATCGGTATATAATGTGTAACAGCAGATTTTCCGCTGTCATCTACACATCTTAGCATTATAGTACCGTCTTTTCGTGCAATAGGTGCATCTATAATTCCATTGTTTATAACTTTTCCCTCAACAGCAGCCATATACTGCTTTTTTATTTTCTTTTGAATAAATCCTGCACCATATGCTGTAAGCGCAACTATACAAACTCCGCTTGTGTTTCTGTCAAGGCGTGTTACACATCTAAAGGGAATATCCGAAAACTCAGAGGCAAAAGCATTTGCAAGTGTATCTGTATAATGAGTATATGACTGATGACACGGCATAAACGGCGGCTTATTATATACTATAATATGTTCACTTCTGTAAAGAACCGGCACACTAAGCGAAGTATTGGGCAGTGCTGTGCATTTAGCACTTGGGAAAGAAAGGGTTATTACATCTCCGGGATATACTGTATCTATCGTGCGTATTTGGTTTCCATCTCGTGTTATAGAACCATGGTACTTACATTTAGCAAGAAATCGTCTGGATACTTGCTTATCACGCCGCAAAAACACCTCCAGCTTCATAGGGCTTTCTATGTCCGCCGTGAATATCATACTGTTCACTTTGCAGCTCCTCCTTTTTTCGCTCATATGTCCATTCAATATGGCGTACTGAAAAATATGAAATAAATGTCTGTATAAATCTTGGCAGAAAAACAGGCAGCAAAATATTGAAAAAATTTCTAAAAAACATGCCCGTTATAAATTTATGCTGATCTGAAAGCATTTTACAGGACTCACGGAAGTTTCTCCATGCACCAACACTTGGATTCTCTACTGTAAGGACTTCAGCTCCAACAAAACAAATATATACCCGCATTCTAAACCACATTACAAAAAGCATAGCAGGCAGTGTTTGAAACGCTGCAAAAAGCCTGTATATACTGCCAAACGGAAATGAATCTGTATTTATGATCCATATGCCTAAAAGAAAGACAGCAGCAAGCAATATTCGACTTAAAAAGTTGATGGATCCTCTTAAAAAATAAAGTCTTTTAAGTCTTTTGCGAATACCTCTTTCATATCCGCACGGTAAAGATATTCTTATTATACAGCGTCTTATGATGTTAACCCTGCTTCTAAGAGTTAGAAGTACGCTAAACACTTTCATAAAAATACGCACTCCACACCATATAAGCACTGCCATTGCAGTAAAATAATATTTGCACAAAAAATATGCTCCTGCAATACAAAACGCAGTCTGAATCAAATAAACTAAAGCTATGAATAAAACAGGCATAAAAATTTCAATATATCCGCCTTTTACAGCATTTTTTGAAAAGCGATAAAGCGACTTTTGTTTCATGGCATAATCTCCTTTAAGTAAAAGCTTATAAAAAATTATGCCCTTATTTTTGTCTTTTTATACCTGAATTTTATAGCAACAACGTACAGTCTTTGTGCGGTGTTGCCTTATGATTGATACGGTGTCATGCCAAGCAATTCAAAAGCTCCGCTTCTCTGCCAAAGTGCCGCTGTTATATGAATATCATAGCCTTCACCAAAATCAGGGCGAAGTTCATTGGGATCAACTTTAGGCACTCCAAAGCCTGATACCATGCTTGTTATGATTCCGCCATGGGTTACCACCGCACAATGCCTAAGATCATTTTCCATCATATCCTGTATTATATATGCCAGCGATTTGAATATTCTCAAGTTAACATCCGCCACACTCTCACCTTCAGGAGGAGCAGATTCAGCACCGCCATGAAGCCATTCTTTAAATTCAGGCAGATCTATAAGCTCATCGGCAGATTTGCCATCAAATTTTCCAAAATCCATTTCTATAAGATTATTAACACAGTCTATATCTCTGTCCGGAAAAAGTATCTCTGCTGTTTCAGTACAACGCCGAAGCGGACTTGAATAAACTTTTGCAACCCCAGGATAAACATATTCGTCCATCTTGTTATACAGCTCGGCAATGCCTTTTTCAGAAAGCGGATAATCTGTTCTGCCTATATAAATTCCATTATCATTTGCCTCTGTTCTTCCGTGACGTATAAGACTAATATGGTAACCGTTCATATATACATACTCCTTTTAATATTGTTTAAAAAAAACCTTTATTTTACGATTTACTTTTTTGCTAATATATATTATAATATAAATGTGATATATTTAAAACGTTAGCGTTATCAATCATTTTTACTATTAAAACCAATAAAACAAATCTAATATATTATAACATATCTATAATAACATTTTTGCCCAAAAAAGAAAAGGTCTTTTTGCAATATTCAGAAAAAATAAAAAAATTTATTATAAATCCCAATTATATATCTATGAAAGGATGTGAAAATACTAAAAATATATTTATTTATATAAATATAAAATCATTGCAGAATATAAAAACAATACTTAAACGGAGGAGAAAAAAATGAAACTTGGCGGAATAAAGCTGCACCACTGCAAGAATACTGAAGATTCTCACAGCACTGTACTGCCTTTGCCTGCAAAAGTGCGAATCCCTATGAGTATGCACATAGGAGCACCATGCAAACCGCTTGTGAAAAAAAGCGATATTGTAACTGTAGGTCAAAAGATAGGAGATACCGATGCATTTATGTCAGCACCTATCCACAGCAGTGTATCAGGCAAAGTTACAAATATAAGCGACTATAGAATGTCATCAGGCAATATATGCAAAATCATAGAAATAGAAACAGACGGAGAACAAACAATTTGCCCTGATATTCAGACACCAGATTTAAATAATAAAGAAAGCTTTATTAAAGCTATACGTGAAAGCGGTCTTACAGGTATGGGCGGTGCAAGTTTTCCAGCTCATATCAAACTGAATCCTAAACAAAACATAGATACTCTATGCATAAATGCAGCTGAATGTGAACCTTACATAACTTCTGACTATAGACAAATGGTAGAAGCTCCGGAAGAGGTAATAGACGGTATTTTAAATATACTGAAATTTCTATCCATTCCTAAATGCATTATAGGTATCGAAAGCAATAAACCAAAAGCAATAGAATTACTCACAGAAAAGGCTTCACCATATTCTCAAATAAAAGTTTTAACTCTTCCTTGTACATATCCACAAGGTGCTGAAAAGGTTCTTATTTACAATGCACTTGGCAGAATAGTTATGGAAGGACAGCTGCCGGCTGATCAGGGCGTAATTGTAATGAATGTTTCTTCAGCCGCATTTGTAAGCCGCTATTTGAAAACAGGTATGCCTATGATTTCCAGAATGGTAACTGTTGACGGCGACGATGTTATAGGAAAAAAATGTAATATAACAGTCCCAATCGGAACACCGGTAATAGATGTACTTAACTTTGCAGAATGTGATCTTGACAGAGCAGAAAGACTTCTCTATGGCGGACCTATGATGGGTGTAAGCATTCGTGATGTAAACGATCCGGTAATTAAATCTAATAATGCCATACTTGCATTCAAAAAGTTTAATAAAAAGAAAGCTGCTCCAAAACCAACAGCGTGTATTCACTGCGGAAACTGCATAAAAGCTTGTCCATTCCACCTTATGCCGCCTGATATAGCCCATGCTTATAAGCAAAAAGATTTACAGGCACTCAATGACCTAAAAGTTAATTTATGCATGAACTGTGGCTGCTGCACTTATGTATGTCCGGCGAAAAGACCTGTAGCAGAAACAAATCAATTTGCAAAGGCTTTTGCAGCATCTATGAACAAAAAGTAAAAAGGACGTGATAAACTATGAATATACTTACAGTATCGCCATCACCACATATAAGAAGCGGTATTTCAACACAAAAAATTATGCTTGCTGTTATAGCAGCTCTTATTCCTGCAACAATAGCAGGAACTATAGTATTTGGACCACGTGCAATTTTAATGGTCGTATTCTGTGCAATGGTCAGCATGATGACAGAATTGGTCTGCTGCGTTCTAATGAAAAAAGAAAGCACTATTTCGGACGGCAGTGCAATGCTAACCGGTATCCTACTTGCACTCAATCTTCCGATAACACTTCCGCTTTGGCAGGCCGCTGTTGGCTGTATATTTGCTATAGCCGTTGTCAAACAGCTTTTCGGCGGACTTGGCTGCAACTTTGCCAACCCTGCTATAACAGGAAGAATATTCTTGTTATTATCTGTTGGAAACGACATGACCACATGGGCAAAACCATTTTATTATACAGATGCACCGGCACTTGGATTTTTTGAATCATCAGGCAGTGCTGCTCTTGACGGTTTAACCGGAGCTACTCCGCTTGCTTCAGGTGATGCCGGTCTGCTCGAATTGTTCCTTGGCAATGTAGGCGGTTCTATCGGTGAAACATCTGCTCTTGCACTTCTAATAGGCGGTATTTTCCTTATTATTACAAAGATAATTTCACCTGTAACGCCAATATCATACCTTGGCTCACTGGCTGCTTTTACATTTATAAAGGTGCTTGTAACAGGCGGCGATATTATAGAAGTTCCATATGCACTCTTAAGCGGCGGTGTAATCCTTGGAGCATTCTTTATGGCTACTGATTATGTAACTACTCCGATAACTGCAAAAGGTAAACTTATTTTTGGTATAGGCTGCGGTATTCTTACATTTGTTATAAGAGAATTTGCAAGTATGCCGGAAGGCTGTTCATTCTCAATTCTGCTTATGAATCTTCTTACACCGTATATCAATAAGTTTACTAAAACAAAACCGATAGGCGGAAAGACAGAAAGGAGAATTGCAAATGAAAACTAATATGATAAAACCATCTATAGTTCTTTCATGCGTATGTGCTGTATGCTGTGCATTGTTAGCAGCGGTAAACAGCATTACAAAAGATAAAATCACAGCTGCTGAAATTTCAGCTATTCAGGACAGCCTTTCTGTACTTCCTGATGCTGGTGAATTTAAAGAAATAAAAGAATTTTCAAATCCGGAAATGGAAAAGGTCAAAATAAACGGACTTTATAAAGACGAAAAGGATCAAACAGCTGTTCTTGTTACCGCTGACGGCTATAATAAGGGCGGTATTCAGGCAGTTATAGGAATCGATAAAAATGGAATCATTACGGGCATATCATTTGTATCTGTAACAGAAACTCCGGGACTCGGCACTAAAATTCAGTCAAACCCTGAACTTATGACAAGTAAATTTACCGGCATGACAGATACTGATTCGGTAGATGCACTTGATGGTATTACAGGTGCAACGTTTTCTTCAAAAGGTCTTAAAAATGCCGTAAAATGTGCGTTAGAAACATTTGAACTTAATAAGGAGGCGATTTTAAGTGATTGATCCAAAAAGCAATTTAAACGTTCTTAAAAAGGGAATCTTAAAAGAAAATCCTGTATTTGTATCGCTTTTAGGTATGTGTCCAACACTTGCAGTTACGACCAGTGCATTCAACGGTATAGGAATGGGACTTTCCACAACATTTGTTTTAATATGTTCAAACCTTGTTATATGCCTTCTGAGAAAGCTTATCCCTTCTCAAGTAAAACTTCCATGTTATATAGTAATCATTGCAACATTTGTAACTCTTATACAATTTTTACTTCATGGATTTGTTCCGGCTCTCTATACAAGCTTAGGTGCATTTCTTGAACTGATTACTGTAAACTGTATAATTCTTGGAAGAGCCGAAATGTTCGCAAGCAAAAACAAACCGCTTGCATCTGTGTGTGACGGTATAGGAATGGGCTTAGGATTTACTCTGGCATTATTCCTGATGGGAAGCGTTCGTGAAATATTCGGTTCAGGCACATGGCTGGGACTTACTATTCCAGGTATGGTAGGTCACACAATGTCACTTTTTGTTATGCCGGCAGGTGGATTCTTTGTATTGGGAATACTCATTGCAATAGTTTCTAAACTTTCAAACCGCAAACCGCCTAAAAAACTTGGCTGTGCAAACTGCCCTAATGCGTCTGCTTGCAACGCAAAATGTGAGGAGGCTGAAGCATGAACACTTTAATAGGAATTATAATCGCAGCAGTACTTACAAACAACTTTGTACTTTCAAAATTTTACGGCTGCTGTCCGTTTCTTGGCGTGTCCAAAAAGATTGATTCAAGTATAGGAATGGGTGCTGCTGTTATATTTGTAATGATATGTGCATCTCTCGTTACATACCCAATTTACCATTTTATTTTAGCACCTTTGGAACTTACTTATCTGCGTACTGTTGCATTTATTTTGGTAATAGCAGTATTCGTACAGCTCCTTGAAATAGTTATTAAAAAACTAATGCCGCCGCTTTATAAAACACTTGGCGTTTATCTTCCACTGATCACCACAAACTGCGCTGTGCTTGGTGTTACTATTATGAACATAGATGAAAGTTACACATTCCTTGAGTCTATAGTAAATGCTGCATTCTCGGGAATAGGCTTTGCATTAGCAATGGTCATATTCTCCGGTGTGCGTTCACGTGTAGATGAATCTGAAAGCGAAACACCTGAGATGTTTCGTGGAATACCTGCTACATTAGTTGCAGCGGCTATAGTTTCCATGAGCTTTTTAGGCTTTGGCGGACTTGGTCAGTAATTGTACCATAAGGAGATTTAAAATATGGAAAGCTATATTTACCCTATTGTGATATTTGTAATAATGGGCATTTTATTTGGAATTCTGCTAACTGTTTTATCAAAGGTCTTTGCTGTTAAGACTGATCCTAGAACTGAAAAAATAAGCGAAAGCCTGCCTGGTGCAAACTGCGGCGGCTGCGGATATGCCGGCTGTGCAGATTATGCTGACGCTATTGTAAATAAAAATGCACCTATGAATCTATGTTCACCAGGAGGAGCAGATGCTGCTGCTATAATAGGCAATATAATGGGTACCGATGTTTCAGCATCGGAAAAGAAAATACCGGTTCTCCATTGCAAAGGTGACTGCAATTCAACAAGCAGAGTATTTAACTTTGACGGAGTACAAACTTGTTCTTCTGCTAAACGCTTTTACGGCGGTACAGGCTCTTGCATGCATGGCTGCCTAGGTCTTGGCGATTGTGCTGCGGTATGTCCTAAAGGCTGTATAACAATAAAAAACGGAATCGCTGCTATATGTACAGAAGAATGCATTTCATGCGGAAAATGTGCCTCTGCCTGTCCGAATAATCTTATAGAACTTAGAAGCATAAAGAAAAAAGTTGATGTACTATGCTCATCAAAAGATATTGGTGCAGCAGCAGTAAAAGCCTGCAAAAGTTCATGTATAGGCTGCGGAAAATGCGTAAAGGTATGCAGACTGAGTGCAATAGAAATAAAGGATTTTCATGCCGTTATTGACTATGACAAGTGCGTATCCTGCGGACTCTGTGCAAAAGAATGCCCTAGAGGCTCTATCATAAAAAAATAATTCTATAAAATATTTATTGCTCTCCCAATTAACTCTTGAATTTTTCTGCTTGTCCTAACAGCGAAGTACTGCATCAGAAAATCTTGCCATACGACAGTATGCCTGCGGTTTTCTTCCTTGTCTTTCATTGTTAGTCCTTCGCATAAATTATTAAATACTTAATTGGGGGAGCAATAGAACCTGTCTTCATAAGATCAGTGTGCGGATTTTCGAGCATAATTTTGCCGATTATAAGAAAAAAATTCGCAGGCATACTGACGTATAGCAAGGATTTTTGACGCAGTAAGCGGCAAAATTTGCTGAAAAGACATGTGCTGCATCTTGTGAAGACAGGTTCTTATAGGTAACACCGCATAAAGACTGCATATCTGACATACAGAGCCGTCAGGCAAGCCTTGTGCAGTGTTGCCTATATTACTGATTAAGGAGGATTTATATGGAGTTATTGCAGCTGCATTATTTTTACGAAGTTGCAAGAAGTCTTCATGTTACAAGAACAGCAGAACAGCTGAATGTTGCTCAACCTGCTTTAACTCAAGGCATACACCGCTTGGAAAAAGAATTAGGGGTAAAACTCTTTAGAAAAAGCGGCAGAAATATTGTACTTACAGAATACGGAACATATTTAAAAGAAAGAATAACACCTGTTTTACAAACGCTTGAACAAATACCTGAACATATACAAGAAATGGCAAATGTCAGAAAAAATACACTTCATATAAATGTACTGGCTGCCTCTGCAATAGTTACAAGGGCTATTATACAATATCAGCAAGAACATGACGACATACACTTTCAGGTAATGCAAAATTCAGAATATAAATATGCTGATATAACTATATCTACTATAGATCAATTCATAATGCCGAAAAAAAGCCTTGATAAATTTATGATATTTACAGAAGATATTTTTCTTGCTGTTCCATTCAATGAAAAATTTCGCTGCTTAAATGAAATTTCACTTTGTGATCTTAAAGACGAAAAGTTTATAAGCCTTACAGCTTCAAAAGCATTTAGAAAAATATGTGATAGATTTTGCATGCAATCAGGATTTACTCCTAAAACAATATTTGAAAGTGACAGTCCTGGTGCAGTACAAGATCTTATCTCTGCCGGTCTTGGAGTAGGATTTTGGCCGCATTATACATGGGGTAAAAACGAAGTGAGCAAAGTTTTAATTCTGCCAATTAAAGAACCTATTTGCAGAAGAGATGTAGTAATACGGCTTACAGCTAATGGAGAAGCCGTACATACAGAAGCTCAGAAATTTTTCAATTTCATTGGAGAATACATACGAAAACAAGCATATATAAATTAGCAAAAGGCTGTTGCAGTTCAAAATCGCTGCAACAGCCTTTTTATTATATCAATTATAATTTTTTCACTTACTCTTTTTCATTGCTGAATGAAAGCTTACTATATGCATCTCTTACCTTGTCTTCAGATTCAAGACTGCCAATAATAATACCTGTTTCTGAATCCGGCACCATTAAAAGAATGTTTCTTTCAGTACCAGCTTCACCTTCATATTCATAAAAAAGGTAATCACCATCTTCAATAATCGTACCTGTTTCCATTATTGATGCTTCATACTGGTCATACATATCTGTTGTCAAGAAAATTCCTTTCAGGATTTCATTATCTTCTTCATTAACAACAAATCTGCTTCCATCTGCCTTTAACTCATAATCATTTTTATGTGTGTCAAGCTTAACATTTATATTGTCACCAGTTTCCACATTAAATGTAAGTGAAACTGAGGACGATGCTTCACAACCCACAAACAATGTGCAGCTCAAAGCAGCAGCAATGATTATTTTTTTCATTTTCATTATCAAATTCTCCTTATTAACTACAATAAATCCTTATCAAACTCAACCCATAAGCTTTTCAGCAGCAGCGATCTTTGCACTGCATACAAATACATTCATAGCCTTCTGGAGTTCTTCTTCTGTTGGGAATGTAGGGGAAAGTCTGATGTTTTCGTCCAGTGGATCCTTGCCATAAGGGAATGATGCACCGGCACCTGTCAATACAACTCCTGCTTCCTTACAGAGAGAAACAATTCTCTTTGCACAGCCAGTCTGATTGAATGAAATAAAGTATCCTCCCTGAGGATCAGACCAATTAGCTATGCCAAGCTCCTTAAGCTCACTTTCAAGAGTATTCTCTACAATAGCAAACTTAGGTGCTATAAGATCCTTATGCTTCTTCATATGCTTAATGAGATTCTCAAACTTGCCATCGAAAAATCTCAAATGTCTAAGCTGATTGATTTTATCATATCCGATAGTTGCAAAACCAAGTGACTTTTTCAAGCACGCAAGGTTATTATCGCTTGCTGCCATAACAGCAATACCATTGCCCGGAAATGTGATCTTTGAAGTAGAAGCAAACATATAGCAAATATCCTCATTGCCAACCTTCTTTGCTTCTTCCATAAGATTTGCCTGTACAGGAGGATTGTCAACCAGATGATGTACACAATAAGCATTATCCCAAAAGATACGGAAATCCTTTGCCTTTGGTTTAAGTGCTGCAAAACGCTTTATAACCTCATCACTATATACAACACCGCCTGGGTTTGAATACATAGGTACACACCAAACGCCCTTAATGCTGTCATCTTCCGCAACAAGCTTTTCTATCATATCCATATCAGGACCGTCTTCATTCATTGGAATATTTACCATTTCCATACCGAAATATTCACTTACTGCAAAGTGACGGTCATAACCCGGAACAGGACACAAGAACTTTACCTTAGGAAGCTTACCCCATGGCTCGCCGCCCAAAACACCATTTGTCATTGCAACAGACATTGCCCAATACATTATATTAAGGCTTGAGTTACCGAAAACCATGACATTAGCTGAATCTACACCAAGCATATTTGAAAAGAATTCCTTAGCCTCCGGCAAACCGTCCAGCACACCATAGTTACGGCAGTCCAAACCATTAGCTGCTTTATAATCGTCACGCTTTAAGCAATCTATCATATCTAAGCTCAAATCAAGCTGCTTTGGAGACGGCTTGCCTCTTGACATATCCAGCTTTAAATTTTCTGCCTGAAAATTTGAATACTGAGCCTTACAATCAACTAAAAACTGCTCCAGAGTTTCCTTATTCATTTCTGATAACTTCATATCAATCACATCGGATTCCAAAATGAATCCTACTCCTTTCGTATTTTCTCATTTTACATAAAATGATATATTCTAAAATTTATTATATCATATCTACCAGTCATGTGCAAGTGTTCGTGAGTAAAATACACATAAAATTTATTATATTATTTTGTTTTAATTTTATGATATTTCACTGCTTACATCCTTATTGCTTACACTAAACAGACCTTTTAGAACAGCATAAAAGCTTCCGCATATAAATCTATGGCTATCATTTATATCACAAACATAAAGTTTAGCACAAATCGCACTGCCAAATATCTTTTTATAATGATTTTCCAGCTCATAAAGCTGCTGCTCATTAAACCCGAATTTATAAAAGTAAATATTTTTCACACCGGTTATGCAGATAATATTATTTATAAGCAAACAAAGTTCACACAACAGCTCATCTTTAAGCGGTATCAACAGATCATCACCAAGGCTAACTGCCGTCATTATTTGTGAAATAGTGATTCTTTCCATTTTATTGCCTGTGAGCTTATACAGTGCAGGAGTTTTACTTTCACTATATATACCTCTAACTCTTCTGACAATCGCCTTGTGGGTAAGCTCTGACTTAACAGAACCCTTTACACTTCCATGATTTTCAAAGCCGTAAGGATTTACACAAAGTGAATTTACATCTATAATATTATTTATATTTTCAAAAAGTGAAGGCATATTTAAAACAGTGTTTAAATAAACATTTTCATCATCAAAATAAAGAAATCCACTCTTGCAATGTTTGCTGTCACATTTATCTTTACTCCAACAAAAAATCGCTAATTGAGAGAGTGCATTTTCTGCAAATACTGGTATGCCTATTTTTTCATTTATAATTTTTTGAATGTAATAATAAAGTTCGTCACATTCAAATTCTTTTGAAATATATTTGTACATATCCGGCATTATGCCTATTCCAATACCTGAGACATTTTCTTTTTTAAGACAGCTGTTAAGCAATATTTGTTTAATTGTTCTCTCAATAATTTCTACTATTTCAGGCAAATACATTTTCTGAGAAATTTCAATGTTATACTTTTCCAGAACATCTCCTTTTATCGTTGCAAGACCTATTGATATATTATATTTATCAATATATACCCCTATTTGAAGACAGTTATTATAATTTATATCAAGAGGTACTTTTCGTCTGCCCTTGCTTATCTCACTCTTTTCAGTTGTTGCAGATTTGCCTGCTTCAATTATAATTCCCTCTTCTATCATTTTGTTTGTTATAACTGTTATAGCAGCACGTGTCATACAAAGCTTATCGGCAATATCAGAACGTGAAATCGGTCCATATTCCCATATAACACGCATGATTTGCGCCCTATTTATCATGTTTAAATTAAATTTATTTATTCCATATTCAAGCATTCATTTTCCCCTTAATTCTTTCAAAAAAGCACAATACATATTTCTGCTGAAAAGCTATAATTAATCATTCTCATATATCACATAATATTAAGAAAAATTTCAAAGAGCTTTACCATAAGAGGAAGTGTACCTACAGACAAAATAGTAGTCATTGCAAAAATTTGAGATGCATAGGTATCATGAAGTCCGAGTTTCTGACACTGTAGCGTACACATTGCAGCTGATGGAGCTGCTGCTAAAAGCAATACTACTATACGTACTTCTTCGGCAATGAATCCGCATAAAAGGCACATTACAAGCGTAAGAAACGGCAAAATCAAAAGTCTGCCAATAGATGCATAATACACACGGAAATTTTTTAATGCATTTAAAATACTTGCTTGAGCTACACTGACACCAGAAGCTATCATAGCAAGAGGTGTATTAAGATCGGATATAAAACTCATGGTTTGTGTAATAACAGAAGGCAGTCTAAACTGTGTAAAATAAAGAATAAGACCAATAACTATAGCTATTATTGTAGGTGAACGCAGAACCTTTAGAACTTGTTTTGTATTAAACTTGCCAGTAAGCAGGATGATTCCATGCGTCCATGAGAAGAAAAAGAACACTGTTAGAAATGCTGTTACATAAAGAACACCTTCGGCACCATAAAGCGCACTTGCAAGAGGAATTCCCATGAAACCACAATTACTATAAATTGCTGAAAAACGCTCTATAGCAGTTTCTCTTCCCTCTTTCTTTCTAAACAGCAACATTGCTCCAAATATAGTAACAATATAAGAAACAGTCGCCAATGCAAATGTCCAGAGCAAATTCACCACAAGCTCACTACTGTATTCAACATCCATATAGGCATGAACAACAAGCACAGGAGTTACTATTTCCAAAACCAACGCAGAGAGCTGTTTTCCGCCGTCACGTGTAATTATCTTAAGGCGATAAGCAAGAACGCCCACAAGAATAAGCAACAGCATAATGATTGACTGAGATGCAATGATACTTACCATAATATTTCCTTCTTTCAAAAAAAACGCCCATCTACAAAATCGCAGATAGGCGGTAGATTAAACATATTATGGCAGAATTTTTTTAACTATTCTATTCTTCTATATTATTAAAGGTTGAATTTGATTTCCATCAAATGCTGATATAATCGTATCAGGAAGCTTTTCAAATAAAGCTACCATAGATGCAGGTTTTTTATCCGGTGCGTCCTGACGGAAAGGCACAAAGTAATAGTTTCTTGTATTCATAAGAAATCCTATATTTTTTCCACTGCATCTGAGTGCATCATTTGTAGCAATAGCAAGCACTATAGGTTTTGAATTTCTAAGCATAGACTTGACAGCCATAGTAACAGTGGTATCCACAACGCCATAGACAAGTTTACTCATAGTATTTGACGTACATGGACAAACTGCTATACAGTCAAGAAGATCTTTAGGGCCTAATGGCTCAGCATCCGCAATGCTAAGAATAGCCTTCCTACCGCTTATTTCTTCCATGCGGCGAATATGGTCGGCTGCCTTTCCGAAACGTGTGTCAAATGACGCTGCGTGTTCGGAAAATATCGGTATAAGTTCTGCTCCTGCTGAAACAAGAGCCTCTGCCGATTTAAAAGCAGGCTCA
>CALESG010000141.1 GCA_937907215.1 uncultured Ruminococcus sp. | reverse complement strand
TGCTTTTTTTGTATTTTGCGTGTCAGTTTTTTTGCGTTTTGCGTGGCAAGGCACAACAAGTGGGGATGATCCTAAGGGCATTGGCAGTAAATTGATGACGGCGCAGTTTTCTTTGCCGCATATTGGCACACGTGTTTTTGCACGTCTTTGACGAAGATCCATGCTGACAATACTGTCACTGTATTCATGAAGTATACCGGAAAGAATCATGTTATCACCACTTGTTGTTTTGTATATACGAGATGCGGCAATAGGCTTTATGCGATTCCAAAGCAAGTATATGTACTGCTTCTCATGCTGCGTAAGCATTGATATTTAGTTTTACAAGCTGCTGTACAGTTAAATGTGCAGCGGCTTGTTTTTTGTATGACATTGCCAAACATAAATTTTTTATCGAAAAACGATAAAAAACTATTGACAAATGATAATTTGTGTGCTATAATATAATCACAGTCAGACTGAAGAACGAAAATAATATAACATAAATTTTTGGAGGTATGAAATATGAAAAAAACAAGCAAAATCAGTAAGATCACTTTAGTTGTATCAAAGGTAATTGAGGTTATACACTGGATAGGTGTAGTTGCTATGGCTGCATTTTTTGTATGCACATTTGCATTCAAGGATGCAATTAACGAAATAATTTTTAAAGAAGAAATGCCGCTTAACGTTTATGGCTTTGAGATCTCTTCAGTGAGCAGTAATGGTTTATTAAACATGAACACTTTGCGTATTTTCTTAGTTGTTGCATTTATAATATTGGGGCTTATTGCAATGACATTACGCAATGTATATCTTATTGTCAAAAAGTCAAAGAATTCTACTCCGTTTCAGAAGGATAATGTTAGAATGCTGAAGGAAATTGGAATATTCTCAATATCTATTCCTATTCTGGGACTTATTGCAAGTATTATCGTGCGTTTGGTTGCAAATGTTGATTATGTAGAAGCATCTGTTAATATGAACGGATTTATTATGGGAATATTGATACTTTGCTTGACACAATTCTTTGCTCGTGGCTTAGAGCTTGAAGAAGAAGTTGACGGTCTGGTATGATGAGAAGGATAGAAAGCAATGGGAAAAATAGTGCTTAGGCTTGATCGCATGATGGTTGAAAGAAAGATAGCACTTGGTGATCTTGCGGAAAAGGTCGGTATATCAAATGTCAACCTTTCAAGAATAAAGAATAACAAGGTTACAGCTATAAGATTTTCAACTCTTGCTGCAATATGCGAAGTTCTTGAATGTGATGTCGGTGATATTCTTGAATATGAAAAGGAAGATAAAATTTGATTTTCCTAAAAATATATAAAAATAAAAAGGCTGTTGCAGATCAAATTTCTGCAACAGCCCTATTTTATGAAATACATGAAAATATAAAAATATAAAGAAAAAGATCACCGAAGAGCTTTAACTCCACGGTGATCAATGCTTTTAATACATATCTTAATTGCTTAAAAACTGTCTTCACAAGATCAGTGTGCGGATTTTCGAGCATAATTTTGCCGATTATAAGAAAAAAATTCGCAGGCATACTGACGTATAGCAAGGATTTTTGATGCAGTAAAAAGACGTGTGCTGCATCTTGTGAAAACAGGTTCTTAAATTATATTTTAAGCAATTTCATTGTACATACGATTCAATGCACCTATAAGTGCCTTGATTGAAGATGTTGCAATATCGGAATGTATACCCACACCCCAATATGTTTTGCCATCACGTTCAATGCCAACATATGAAACAGCACTTGCAGAAGAACATACTTCCAAAGCGTGTTCTGTATATGTGGTTAAAACGAATTCTATTTCCAAATATTCTTTTATAGCGTTATTAACAGCATTTAATCTACCATTGCCCTTGCCGGAAATAACTACTGTTTTTCCATTATTGCAGAGAGTTACAAATGCTTCTATAATGCCGCCTTCTTTTTGTGCGTAGTGTATTTCTGGTGCAGTAAACGGAGCTTCAATATTTACATATGTCTTATTGAATATATCCAGTACTTCCTCAGGCTGGAGTTCCTTATGAGATCTATCAGAAATTCCTTTTACAAGATAACCGAATGATTCTCTCATTTTAGCAGGAATATTGTATCCATACTTTGTTTCCATAAGATAGCCAATGCCACCCTTGCCGGACTGACTGTTTATGCGTATAACATCAGCTTCATATTCTCTTCCTAAATCTGTAGGGTCAATAGGAAGATATGGTACAGTCCAATGTTCTCTCTCTTCAGTTTCACGCCACTTCATACCCTTTGCGATAGCATCCTGATGTGAACCGCTGAATGCAGCAAAAACAAGCTGACCGCTGTATGGTGAACGTTCGTATACGTGCATACGTGTAACACGTTCATAAACTTTAGTGATCTCAGGCAAATTTGAAAAATCCAGTTCAGGCTCTACACCTTGTGAATACATATTAAGTGCCAGTGTAATAATATCAACGTTACCGGTACGCTCACCGTTTCCAAAGAGTGTGCCTTCTATTCTGTCGCCGCCGGCAAGCAATCCCATTTCACTGTCAGCAACAGCACAGCCTCTATCATTATGCGGATGAAGTGAAATTATAACATTCTCTCTGCAATTAAGATTATCATTCATATATTCAACTTGATTTGCATAGACGTGCGGCATTGAATGTGAAACTGTTACCGGAAGATTTATAATAACCTTGTCATTCTTAGTAGGCTGCCAAATATCTATAACTCGATTGCATATTTCAAGTGCAAATTCAGGTTCTGTACCGGTAAAGCTTTCAGGAGAATATTCAAAAACAAAATGTCCCTCTGTTTTCTCACGATATTCTTTGCATAATTTAGCACCTTCTTCAGCAATTTCAATTATTTTTTCTTTGCTTTTTTTGAAGACCTGTTCTCTTTGTGCCAATGATGTAGAATTATAAAGATGTACAATAGCGTGTTTAGCACCCTTTAATGCTTCAAATGTCTTTGCTATAATATGCTCTCTTGCCTGAGTGAGAACCTGTATTGTAACATCGTCCGGTATCAGATTTTGTTCAATAAGTGCACGGCAAAAATCATATTCAGTATCAGATGCTGCCGGAAAACCTATTTCAATTTCCTTAAAACCTATCTTTACCAGAACTTTAAAAAATTCGAGTTTTTCTTCCAGACTCATAGGTGTTATAAGTGCCTGATTGCCATCTCTCAGGTCAACGCTGCACCATATAGGTGCTTTTTCAATATAATTCTTGCTTGCCCAACGCATTGGAGGATTTTCTACAGGAAAAAATTGTCTTGTATACTTGTTTACATTTTTCATATAAAACATTCCTTTCATTAAAGATTTAAGATGAAAAGGCGATAAAAAAAGCCTCTCTTATGCCACATTTACAACTTTGGCATAAAAGAGACGAAGATTTTTATTCTCCGTGGTACCACTCTTCTTGACGAGAATCCGTCCACTCTGTCACATCTTACAATGTGCTTCTCTGTAACGGGAGAAACCCGTCAAGGCCTAATAATATTTATAAATAACAAAATAAATAATTCAGCTTTGAAGCTCAGGGACGAGTTATCCTGCTTTTTTCGCACTGTCTTTCACCAACCGACAGTTCTCTGTACCGATTGAAAGCATCTTTGTTCCCTTCATCGCCTTAATAAAAAATATTGAGCATCTGCTCTTGTTTAATATTTTACATTGTTTTCTGTATTTTGTCAAGTCTTTTTTAATCTTTTTTTTACTTTTTTTATTTATAAGTACAATTTTCCAAAAATATGAATTGGATGTGTATCATAAATTAGTAAAAAGTAAAAATGCAGTGATGTGCCTTGCAATTGAGTTTGTTAAGTGATATACTAAATGATAGATGTTTTTGCAGGTGTGCTGTATCTGTTTTTAGTTTTTAAGGATCCTGCATATTCTAATTCTTTACATAAGGGTGAAAAACAATGAAATTAAAAGGAGCACAAATCATCATTGAAACTTTGATCGAACAGGGTGCTAAAACTGTATTTGGCTATCCCGGCGGTCAGGTTATTGATATTTATGATGCACTTTATATGGCTAAAGACCGTATTCATCATATTATTACGGCTCATGAACAAGGTGCTGCTCACGCAGCAGACGGCTTTGCTCGTGCAACCGGCGAAGTGGGTGTTGTGATTGCAACATCAGGTCCGGGAGCTACAAATCTTGTAACAGGCATAGCGACTGCTTATTTGGATTCTGTCCCGCTTGTAGCTATTACAGGTAATGTTCCGAATTCTCTTATCGGAAGAGATAGTTTTCAGGAAGTAGATATAACAGGCGTTACAATGCCTATTACAAAGCATAACTTCTTTGTAAAATCAATTGAAGAGCTTGCACCTACTATTCGTGAAGCATTTCGCATTGCAAAATCGGGTAGACCGGGTCCTGTACTTGTAGATATTCCTAAGGATGTGCAGCAGGCTGTATTTGACTATGATGTTGCTCCTATTGCAGAAAAATCTTCTGTACCAGAAGTTTGCATAGATTCTATAGAAAAAGCTGTAAAATTGATTTCTGAATCAGAAAGACCTTATATATACATAGGCGGTGGTGCTATAACAGATAATGCCGGCAGCGAAATTGCTGCACTAGCTGATAAAATCGATGCACCTATCGGCTGTACTATGATGGGACTTTCTGCTGTGCCTACTGACAATCCAAGATGGCTCGGTATGGAAGGCATGCATGGTCACTATGCATCTTCTATTGCTCAAAATGAAGCAGATCTTATTATTACAGCAGGCTGCCGATTTAGTGACAGAGGAACAGGCAATGTTTCCAAATATGCAAGAAATGCTAAGATAATTCACATTGATATAGATGCATCTGAAATTGATAAGAATATCAAGACAGATCTTGGAATTGCTGGTTCTATGAAGAAGATTCTTGCTGCAATTTGTGAAAATTGTCCTAAGCAGGAACACCCTGAATGGTCTGCACGTGTGGCTGAACTCAAGTCTTATACAGAAGAACTTGAACGTCAGGGTGATGAGATCACACCGTTTACAGCTATTGATGCTATAGAAGAAGCTGCTAAGAATTCTGGTGATGATATTATCATAGCTACAGATGTAGGACAGCATCAGATGTGGGCTGCACAGCGTTTTAATTTCAGCAAGCCACGAACATTTATTTCCAGCGGCGGTCTTGGTACAATGGGATTTGGACTTGGTGCTGCTATAGGTGCGTCTATTGCTACAGGCAAGAAAACCGTGCTTATTACTGGTGACGGAAGCTTTGGCATGAATCTCAATGAACTTGCTACTGCTGTTACAAATAATGTTCCGGTTGTGGTATTTATTATGAATAACGGCGTACTTGGAATGGTTCGTCAGTGGCAGACACTGTTTTTTGATAAACATTATTCAAATACAACACTTCAAAGAAAAACAGATTTTGTAAAGCTTGCCGAAGCTTTTGGTATGCCGGCATACCGCATAGGAAATATGCCTGGTGTTACTTGTCCTAATGACTGTGAAAACTGTTCAAATATGGACAACTGTATTGGCACTCTTGATGAGCTGAAAGCTGTTCTTAAAAAGGCGTTTGAGGTTGAAGGTCCTGTTCTTATAGATTGTACTATAGACTGTGATGCATTTGTACTTCCTATGTTGCCACCAGGTGGTTCTATTGATGATATAATTGTAGACCCTAATGCAAATAATTAAGGAGGTAAGTTTATGGAACAATTTGTGATTTCTATTTTGGTTGCAAACCGTTCAGGTGTGCTGACACGTGTTTCTAGTATGTTTACACGCCGTGGATTCAATATTGATACATTGACTGTTGGTGAAACTGAATCTCCTGAGTTTTCAAGAATCACCATTACTCTTCGTGGAAATCGTGCTATATGCGATCAGATAGTAAAACAGCTTGAAAAAATGTATGATGTTTCAAAAGTACAGGTTATGAAACGTGATAATACTGTAACACGTGAGCTTTTACTTATCAAAGTAAAGCATACTCCACAGCAGCGTCAGGATATTTTATCGGTAACAGATGTTTTCCGTGCTAAAATTATCGATTTCACACAGGAAGCTCTTGTAATTGAGATTCAAGGTGCTTCATCTAAGATCAATGCTTTTATTGAGCTGCTTGCTCCCTATGGTATTCTTGAAATGTGCCGTACTGGTCTTGTTGCTCTTGAAAGAGGCGGAAATTGTCTGAAGGATTGATATTCCGTCCATAATATTATACTTATTTTTTATTAAAGGAGTCTTTCACTATGGAAAATGTAGCAAAGGTTTTTTATCAGGAAGATTGCGATCTTTCTCTGCTTTATGGCAAGACAATCGCTGTTATAGGCTACGGCAGCCAAGGTCATGCACACGCACTTAATGCAAAGGAATCTCTGGGTGATAATGGTCGAGTTATCATCGGTCTGTATGAAGGCAGCAAGTCATGGGATAAGGCAGTTAAGCAGGGCTTTGAAGTTTACACAGCTGCTGAAGCTGCTAAGCAGGCTGATATTATAATGATCCTCATTAACGATGAAAAGCAGGCTGCTATGTATAAAAAGGACATTGCTCCAAATCTGGAACCAGGCAATATGCTCATGTTCGCTCATGGTTTTGCTATTCACTTTGGACAGATCGTTCCTCCAGCTGATGTTGACGTTACAATGATCGCTCCTAAGGGACCTGGTCATACTGTAAGAAGTGAATATCAGGCTGGTAAGGGTGTTCCTTGTCTGGTTGCTGTTCAGCAGGATGCTACTGGCAAGGCTAAGGATATGGCTTTGGCTTATGGTCTTGCTATTGGTGGTGCAAGAGCAGGCGTTCTTGAAACTACATTTAGAACAGAAACAGAAACTGACCTCTTTGGTGAACAGGCTGTTCTTTGCGGCGGTGTATGCGCACTTATGCAGGCTGGTTTTGAAACACTGGTTGAAGCAGGCTATGACCCAAGAAACGCTTATTTTGAATGTATTCATGAGATGAAGCTTATAGTTGACCTTATTTATCAGAGTGGTTTTGCTGGTATGAGATATTCTATCTCCAATACTGCTGAGTATGGTGACTACATTACAGGTCCTAAGCTTATAACAGAAGAAACAAAGAAGACTATGAAACAGATTCTGAAGAACATTCAGGATGGTTCATTTGCTAAGGAGTTCTTGCTGGATATGTCCGAGGCTGGCGGTCAGGCACATTTCCGTGCTATGAGAAAGCTCGCTTCTGAGCATCCTTCCGAAAAGGTTGGCGAAGAGATTCGTAAGCTCTACAGCTGGAACAACGAAGAAGACAAGTTTATTAACAACTAATCCGGATTTCCGGTAAGATGGCTGCTTTCCTGATTCGGATACTTCCGTTTGGAAAGCAGCTTTATTTTTAAAAAAATTCTCTTAAATGAGGTGATATATTATGGGTTCAAATTTTTATTGTGATGGTGTAGACAAAGCTCCACAGCGTTCACTTTTTAATGCACTTGGATTTACAAAGGAAGAAATGGAAAGACCATTGGTTGGCATTGTTTCTTCATATAATGAAATCGTCCCGGGACATATGAACATTGATAAAATTGTTGATGCCGTAAAAATGGGCATTGCTATGGCTGGAGGTACTCCTGTTGTATTCCCTGCTATTGCTGTATGTGATGGCATTGCAATGGGTCATGTTGGCATGAAGTATTCTTTGGTAACACGTGATCTTATCGCTGATTCTACTGAATGCATGGCTCTGGCTCATCATTTTGATGCACTTGTTATGATCCCGAATTGCGACAAAAATGTTCCGGGACTTCTTATGGCAGCTGCAAGAATAAATGTTCCTACAATTTTTGTAAGCGGAGGACCTATGCTTGCCGGTCATGTTAAAGGCAATAAGACAAGTCTTTCAAGTATGTTTGAGGCTGTTGGATCTTATTCAGCAGGAAAGTTTTCTCTTGAAGATGTTGAAGAATTTGAAAATAAAGCCTGCCCTACGTGCGGTTCATGCTCTGGTATGTACACTGCAAATTCAATGAACTGTTTGACAGAAGTTCTTGGTATGGGTCTTAAGGGCAATGGTACTATTCCGGCTGTATATTCTGACAGGATCAAGCTTGCAAAACACGCTGGTATGGCTGTAATGGAACTTTATAGAAACAATATTCGTCCACGTGATATAATGACTGAAAAGGCATTCCAGAATGCTCTTACTGCTGATATGGCACTTGGCTGCTCTACAAACAGTATGCTGCATATTCCTGCTATTGCAAATGAGTGTGGAATTAAAATAAATCTTGATATGGCAAATGAAATAAGTGCAAAAACGCCTAATCTTTGTCATCTTGCACCTGCTGGTCATGCTTATATGGAAGATCTTAATGAAGCAGGCGGAGTTTATGCTGTCCTTGCTGAACTTGCAAGCAAAGATCTTATTCATACCGATGTAATGACTTGTACTGGTAAAACTCTTGGTGAAAATATCAGCGGAGCTATAAATAAGAATACAGATATAATTCGCCCTATTGAGAATCCATACAGCAAAACTGGCGGTATTGCTGTTCTGCGTGGTAATCTTGCAAAGGACGGCTGTGTTGTAAAGAGAAGTGCAGTTGCTGAGGAAATGATGCAGCATAAAGGTCCGGCGAGAGTATTCGACAGTGAAGAAGAAGCTATTGCTGTAATCAGAAGCGGCGGTATAAAAGCTGGAGATATTGTAGTTATCCGTTATGAAGGTCCTGCCGGCGGTCCTGGTATGAGAGAGATGCTTTCTCCTACTTCTGCTATTGCAGGTATGGGACTTGACAAGGAAGTAGCACTTATTACAGACGGAAGATTTTCCGGTGCTACAAGAGGGGCAGCTATAGGTCATATCTCACCAGAAGCTGCAAACGGCGGAACTATTGCATATGTAAAGGATGGAGATATTATCTCTATTGATATTCCAAATCACTCTGTAAATCTGGAAGTTTCTGATGAAGAACTTGAAAATCGCAAAAAGACAATGGAAATAAAGGTAAAGACTGACCTTACCGGTTATCTCAAGCGTTATTCAAAAATGGTTTCATCTGCGGACAAGGGTGCTATTATAAATTATTAAATTTGAAAGGAATGATATATAAATGGGCATGACAATGACACAAAAAATCTTAGCAGCTCATGCAGGACTTGACAAGGTTGAAGCGGGTCAGCTGATCCTTGCAAATCTGGATAGAGTTCTTGGTAATGACATAACATCACCTGTTGCTATACGTGAATTTGAAAAACTGGGTATTGATAAAGTTTATGATAAAGATAAGGTAACAATGGTTATGGATCATTTTGCGCCTAACAAGGATATTAAAGCAGCTACTCAGTGCAAAATGTGCCGTGACTTTTGTGGCGATAAGGAAATTACCCATTTTTATGATGTAGGTCAAATGGGCATCGAACACGCTCTTCTTCCTGAAAAAGGACTTGTTGTTTCAGGTGATGTTGTAATTGGTGCTGATTCTCATACCTGCACATATGGTGCATTGGGTGCATTCTCTACAGGTGTTGGTTCTACTGATATGGCTTGTGGGATGGCTATTGGAAAGGCATGGTTTAAAGTTCCTTCTGCAATCAAATTTGAGCTTAAGGGCAAGCTTAATCCATATGTTTCCGGTAAGGATGTTATTCTTCATATTATTGGAATGATCGGTGTTGACGGTGCATTGTATCGTTCCATGGAATTTACAGGTGAAGGTGTTGCAAGCCTTTCAATAAGCGACAGACTTACAATGACTAATATGGCTATCGAAGCAGGTGCTAAGAATGGTATATTCGAAGTAGATGATCAGACTCTGGAATATATTGCACAGCACAGTGACAGAAAGCCTGTTGTATACAAGGCTGATGAAGACGCTGTTTATGATGAAACATATGTGATCGATCTGTCTGAAATAAAATCTACAGTTGCATTTCCTCATCTGCCGGGCAATACACGTACTATCGACAATGTTGGCGATGTTAAGATCGATCAGGTAGTTATCGGCTCATGTACAAACGGTTTCTATCGTGATATTGAAGAAGCTGCTTCTATACTGAAGGGTAAGAAAGTTGCTAAAAATGTACGTGCTATCATCATTCCGGCTACACAGGATATTTACCTGAAAGCTATGGAAAATGGTCTTTTAAAGATTTTCATTGAAGCAGGCTGTATTGTTTCAACTCCTACCTGTGGACCTTGTCTTGGTGGTCATATGGGTATTTTGGCAGCCGGCGAGCGTGCAGTTTCAACAACTAACCGCAACTTTGTTGGAAGAATGGGTCATCCAACTTCTGAAGTTTATTTGGCAAGTCCGGCTGTTGCTGCTGCAAGTGCTATTAAAGGCAGAATTACTGACCCAAAGGAGGTAATGTAAAATGAAATTTGAAGGTACTGTTATTAAGTATGGTGATAATGTTGATACAGACGTTATAATTCCTGCAAGATATCTTAATACTATTGATAAAAAAGAACTTGCATCACACTGTATGGAAGATTTGGATACTACATTTACTTCTCGTGTAAAAGAAGGCGATATCATGGTTGCAGGTGAAAACTTCGGCTGTGGTTCTTCCCGTGAACACGCACCTATTGCAATCAAAGAAAGCGGCATATCTCTTGTAATCGCTAAAAGCTTTGCACGTATATTTTACCGTAACTCCATAAACATTGGTCTTGCTATTGTTGAATGTCCGGAAGCTGCTGACGCTATTGAAGAAGGTCATATTGTAGAAGCAGATCTTGACAACGGCATTCTTACTGATAAAACAACAGGCGATTCATTTAAGACTGCACCTTTCCCGGAGTTTATTCAGAATATCATTGAAAATGGCGGTCTTATTGAATCTATACGCAAGGGTGCAGTAAAATAAGGTGATTTAAACATGATAGGAGCAATTATAGGCGATATTGCAGGCTCAAGATTTGAATTCAATAATTACCGCAAAAAGGACTTTGAAATATTTCATAAAAAGAGCTTTGTAACAGATGATTCCATAATGTCACTTGCAGTGGCAAAAGCTGTATTTGAATATAAAACAAATGGTGAAGATCTTGAAAAGGCTGCTGTACATTATATGCAGGAATATGGAAGACCATATCCTTCGTGTGGTTTTGGAGGCAACTTCCTTTTCTGGATATACAAAGATGATCCTAAACCATATAATAGCTTTGGCAATGGTGCTGCAATGCGTGTTAGTGCTTGTGCATATGCAGCAAATTCATTGGCGGAAGCAATTTCCATGAGCGATGCAGTTACAAGAGTGTCTCATAATCATCCTGAGGGAATGAAAGGTGCAGAAGCTGTTACTGCGGCAATTTACCTTGCAAAAACCGGTTCTTCTATTGATGATATAAGAAAGCATATCACAGAAAATTACTATCCGCTTGATTTCACTATTGATGATATACGTTCAAGTTATGATTTTAATGAAACGTGTCAGGGTACTGTTCCAGAAGCTATAGAAGCTTTTTTGGAATCCAATTCATTTGAGGATGCTGTACGTATCGCTGTTTCAACTGGAGGCGATAGTGATACTCTGGCTGCTATTACTTGCAGTATTGCCGAAGCCTATTATGGAGTGCCGGAACAAATGTATAAAAAGGCACTTACTTATATTGATGAACGACTTATGCCGCTTCTTATAGAATTTGAAAGAGAATTTGGTTCATATATAAAATAACAGGAGGAATTACACATGACATATAATATCGGTCTTCTCAGAGGAGATGGTATTGGACCGGAAATCGTTGACAGTGCTGTAAAAGTTCTTGAAGCTGTAGGCGAAAAGTTTGGTCATACTTTTAATTTTACAAAATATCTTATCGGCGGTGCTGCCATTGATGAAACGGGTGTTCCGCTGCCACAAGAAACTATTGACGGATGTCTTTCAAGCGACAGCGTTCTGCTCGGCGCTGTAGGCGGTGCTGTAGGTAATTCCAAGTGGGATAATATGCCGCCTAATCTTCGTCCGGAAAAGGCTCTTTTGGGTATTCGTGAGGCTATGGGACTTTTCACAAATCTTCGTCCGGCTAAACTTTATCCAGCTCTAAAGGGTGACTGTCCATTGCGTGAAGATATAGTTGCAAAGGGATTTGACATTATGATGGTTCGTGAGCTTACAGGCGGTATTTATTTCGGTGAGCGTGGCAGACGTGACGGCAAATATGGTGCAGAAGCTTATGATACAGAATGTTACAGTGAGATGGAAGTTGAGCGTATTGCAAGAGTTGCATTTGAAACAGCTCAAAAGAGAAATAAAAATGTGATCTCAATTGACAAAGCCAACGTTTTGGAAAGCTCAAGACTGTGGCGTGAAATAGTTCATAAGGTTGCTGCTGAATACCCTGATGTTACATGTACTGATATGCTGGTTGACAATGCAGCTATGCAGCTTGTAAAGAATCCAAGACAGTTTGACGTTGTTGTTACATCAAATATGTTTGGCGATATTCTTTCTGATGAAGCTTCTCAAATAACAGGTTCTATCGGTATGCTGCCATCTGCATCACTTGGCAGTACAAAGAATGGTCTTTATGAACCTATTCACGGTTCAGCACCGGATATTGCCGGTCAAAACAAGGCTAATCCTATTGCCACAATTCTTTCTGCTGCCATGATGCTCCGCTATTCATTTGATCTTTCAGATGAAGCCAAGGCTATTGAAGATGCAGTTGACAAGTATCTTGATGCAGGTTACCGTACAGCTGACCTTGCCGGTGAAGGTGTAACACCGCTTTCAACAACTGAGTGCACAGATAAAATTCTTGAACTTTTATAATAAAAAATCATTCTAAATTATGCCACTCAGAATTATATTTGAGTGGCATGAGTTAAAATTACTTGTAAAGAAGAAAAGAGTTGACTTCTATTATGACTCCAAGAGAAATTATAGGCTATGGACTTGATGCTCTGGTTATTTTTAGAAAATTACAATCTGATCCAGTCATACGTTCACTTATGCAATTTTGCCATACGGACAAAATGAATCTTCCGGCACAGATAAGATTTTATAGTTCAATGGCTGCTGCTCTTTATGAGAAAACAGACAGCCTTACGGATTATATTAAAACTCTTGTACTGGAACATGAACAAGTTTGTGCTATTCGTGCAGGTTCTGGTGAAGAAATTCCTGATGCTATGAAAGCCTGTCTTGATACTGAACTTGAACTTTTTGAAAAAATTGCAATGCTTACGCCGGCTCAGCTTCAAGCTGAAATGGCAAGTGTTGTACCCCTTCCTGTATGGAGTGTTTATAAGATCGACTTGAAAACAGCTTATGCAGAACGTACTGCTGATATTGAAAAGTGCGGTTATGGAATCTTTGCAAAGTTTCATATGTTTACAATAAGCAGAAGCGGTGAAATAATTCCCGTTGAACATCCTGATCCTATAAAGATGTCAGATATGGTCGGATATGAGCGTGAAAGACGTGAAGCAGAAGAGAATGTACTTGCGTTGCTTGATGGAAATTATGCGATGAATGTTCTGTTGTCAGGGGATGCAGGGACTGGAAAATCAGCTACTGTAAAAGCTATTGCAAATACACATGCCGATGATGGACTTCGTCTTATTGAACTTACAAAGGATCAGCTTTGCTTTATTCCACAGATATTGGATAGACTTTGTAAGAATCCTTTGAAATTTATTTTGTTTATAGATGATCTTACCTTTTCAGAAGATGACCCTAATTTTGGTACATTAAAGGCGATTCTTGAAGGCAGTATTTCAGCAAGAATGAAAAATACTGTTATATATGCTACGAGCAATCGCAGACATATTGTAAAAGAAACATTTAGTGACGGCAGCGATAAACATGAAAATGACACTGTTCAAGAAAGAATATCTCTTTCAGAGCGTTTTGGCATTACAATTACTTATTCTAAGCCGTTAAAGCCGCTTTATCTTGAAATAGTTCATTCTCTTGCAGAGCAAGCTGGTCTTGTAATAGATAAAAATGAACTTGATGCAAAGGCAGAGCAGTTTGCACTTTCTAAGAGTGGTAGAAGTGCAAGAGCTGCACGTCAGCTTATTGACCAGCTGCTTATTTTGCAGAATACAGAAAAGGAGTCTGACTAAACTTATGCTTACACTTGATAAAATTTATAAGGCAAGTCATGTATTAAAAAAAGTAATTCGTAAAACGGATCTTATCTATGCACCAAAGCTCAGCAAAAATTGTGATGTATATCTTAAGACAGAAAATTTACAGGTAACAGGTTCATTTAAAGTTCGTGGTGCATCATTTATGATGTCACAGCTTTCAGATGAAGAAAAAGCACGTGGCGTTATTGCTTGTTCTGCCGGAAATCATGCACAGGGCGTTGCATTGGCTGCTTCAAAGCTTGGTATAAAATCTCTTATCTGCCTTCCAGATGGTGCGCCTATATCAAAAGTACAGGCTACAAAAAGCTATGGTGCAGAAGTCTGTATGGTAGAAGGTGTCTATGATGATGCATATAATAAAGCATTGGAACTTCAAAAGGAGTATAATTATACATTCGTACACCCATTTGATGATGAAAATGTTATTGCGGGTCAAGGAACTATAGGACTTGAGATACTTGATCAGCTGTCTGATGTTGATGCTGTTGTTGTACCAGTAGGCGGCGGCGGACTTATTTCAGGTGTTGCATTTGCAATAAAGAATCTTAATCCGAATGTTAAAGTTTATGGCGTACAAGCAAGCGGTGCTCCAAGTATGCAGAAATCACTTTTTGATGATAAAATCGAACGTCTGCCTTCTGTTTCAACAATTGCAGACGGAATTGCTGTAAAAGAACCTGGTGCAAATACATTTGAATACTGCAAAAAGTATGTTGATGAAATTGTAACTGTTACAGATGATGAAATATCGGCTGCTATTTTATCGCTTATTGAAAATCAAAAGCTTATTGCAGAAGGTGCGGGAGCAACATCTGTAGCTGCTGTTATGTTTGGAAAAGTTCCTGTAGAGGGCAAAAAAGTAGTGTGTCTTGTATCAGGCGGCAATATTGATGTTACTATTCTTTCACGTGTTATAAAGCGTGGTTTGCTTATGTCAGGCAGAACCTGTACTATGACAATAGAACTTATAGATAAACCGGGTCAGCTGCTGAATGTTTCAAGAATAATTGCAGAGCAAGGCGGAAATGTAATATCTATTCATCATGAAAGAGCAAATGAAGGCAGTGATGTAAACGGCTGTTTCCTTAGAATGACTATGGAAACACGTGACTATGACCATATTGAATCCATACGTAAAGCACTTACAGATTATGGATTTAACATTGTTCAAGTTGTATAATAATATATATTTCTTATAAGGAGTAAAATTATCATGGAAACTATTTACACTAAAAATGCACCAGATGCAATTGGACCATATTCTCAAGCTATAAAAGCAGGAAATGTTATATATACTTCCGGTCAGATTGCAATTAACCCTGCTACAGGCAATATTGAGGCTGATGATATTGAATCTCAAAGCAAGCAGGTTATGAAGAATCTTACAGCTGTTCTTGAAGCAGCTGGCTGCACTTGGGAAAATGTTGTAAAGACAACTTGTTTTTTAAAAGACGTTGCTAAAGATTTTGCTGCATTTAACAATGTTTATGCAGAAGTACTGGGCGATTGTAAACCGGCAAGAAGCTGTGTAGGAGTTGCAGACCTTCCAAAGGGTGTTCTTGTTGAAGTTGAGGCAATTGCTGTAAAATAAGATTTTATTTTAATAGCAATAGCGGCTCTTAGAACTTCCTTATGAACATAAGTTCTTAAATTGTATTATAATATAAAAGGTGCAGAGTTTTGAAAATTTAACTCCTGCACCTTTTTATCAAAGGCAACACCGCACAAAGCGTGCCTAGCGGCTTTGCACATCATCTGCTTGCATATTTTTCATCATATCACACAAAA
>CALESG010000140.1 GCA_937907215.1 uncultured Ruminococcus sp. | reverse complement strand
CCATATTTTCGGCATTTTGTGAAGAGGGTGTATTTTCAGTTTTGCGGAATCAGGAGAATGCTAAAAAAGCCATTAGACTTGAAACTCTTGATAAATATGGTAAAGAAGGTGTATCCGCTCTCGCATCTGCCACGCCTGTTGATTCAGGTAAAACTGCAAATTCTTGGCACTACAAAATCATAAAACAAAAAGATTTAGTAAGGATCACTTTCTACAATTCAAATATTCAAAATGGAGTTCCAATTGCAATAATTCTGCAATACGGTCACGGAACTCGTAACGGCGGCTGGGTACAGGGTCGAGATTACATAAATCCTGCTATCCAGCCTATTTTTGATAAAATCACAGATCAAGCATGGAAGGAGGTTACTAAGCCATGAGTACTGCTATCGATGAAAGAGTCGTTGAGATGCGATTCGACAATAAACGATTTGAAAGCAATGTGCAGACAAGCCTGTCTACATTAGATAAACTGAAAAAAAGTTTGAACATGGACGGAGCAGCAAAAGGTTTTGAGAATATCGATAATGCTGCCAAAAAGATCAACATGAACGGTCTTGGTTCAGCTGTTGAAAATGTTAAGCTAAAATTCTCTGCTTTAGAGGTCATGGCTGTAACTGCCCTTGCTAATATTACAAATTCGGTTGTTAATACCGGTAAACAGCTTATATCATCTTTTACTATAGCACCTATTAAATCCGGATTTCAGGAATATGAAACTCAAATCAACGCTGTTCAGACAATACTTGCAAATACGGAGCATGAAGGTACAAATTTGCAGCAGGTAAATAGGGCATTGGACGAACTGAATACTTATGCCGATAAGACTATCTATAACTTTACCGAAATGACACGTAACATCGGTACGTTTACAGCAGCTGGTGTTGATCTGAGAACTTCCGTTGACTCTATTAAGGGTATAGCCAACTTGGCGGCTGTTTCGGGTTCAACATCTCAACAAGCAAGTACCGCAATGTATCAGCTTTCTCAAGCATTAGCAGCAGGCAAAGTTTCGCTTATGGACTGGAACTCCGTAGTCAATGCCGGTATGGGCGGTAAAGTATTTCAGGATGCTCTTGTGCGAACTTCCGAATTATTAGGAACCGGAGCAAAGCAAGCTATCTATACATACGGCTCATTTCGTGAATCCTTGACCAAAGGCGAATGGATGACTACAGAGGTACTCACTGAAACTCTGAAACAGTTTGCCGGAGCATATACTGAAGCCGACCTGATTCAGCAAGGATTTTCAAAAGAACAAGCGAAATCAATCGCTAAAATGGCAGAAACCGCTGAGAATGCTGCAACCAAGGTTAAAACCTTTACTCAGTTATGGGATACATTACAGGAAAGCGCTCAATCAGGCTGGACACAAACTTGGGAAATTATAATTGGCGATTTTGGAGAGGCAAAAGAACTTCTTACTGAAATATCCGATTCGATAGGCGGCATGATTACTAAAACTGCCGAAGCGAGAAACGAGATTTTAAGCGGTGGATTAAGTTCTGGTTGGAAACAATTATTAGATCAGGGCATTGCTGATGAAGCGGGATATATAGATGCTATTCAAGAAGTAGCCAGAGAAAACGGCGACGCTTTTGATAAAATGGTTACTGATTCAGAAAGCTTTAGCGATGCCTTAAAAAAAGGACTGAAAGATGAAATTATATCTTCCGAAACACTTTCTCAAGCAGTCTATAATCTAAAAGACAAAATGAGTGGTATGTCAGAAGAAGAACTGAAAACTGCTGGATATACTCGTGAAATGGTTGAACAAATCGAGAAATTAGATTCAGGTCTCAGAGATGGATCCATTTCTATGGACGAGTTCACGGAAAAAATACTCCGTCCGTCAGGTAGAGAAAATCTGATACAAGCTCTTTGGAATACTGCCAAAGGACTTATGAGTATAATCAAGCCTATCAAGGAAGCATTCCGAGAGATATTCCCTCCCCTAACTGCACAGCAGCTATATGATTTTACAGAAAATCTACGCAAACTTACCGAGCGATTTACGTTAAGCGAAACAGCTTCAGAAAATCTTAAAAGTACATTCAAAGGTTTGTTTGCAGTTATTGATATTGTTGGAAAAGCTTTCTCAGCAGTATTTAAAGCTGTTGGTTCTTTATTTGGTGGCGTTGGTAAACTTGGTGGAAGCATTTTAGGTGTAACCGGTTCTTTCGGAGAATGGCTTGTTAAGCTGGACGAAACCATTGAGAAAACTGATGTTTTCAATAAGGTTTTAGGCAAAATTGTAGACTTTATAAAAGCTGCCGCAACTGCTGTAAAGAATTTCATTTCCAATATTGCTAAGAAATTCAAAATGCCTGGATTTGAACTGTTCCATAATGTTTTAGAACGAGTTCAAAAAAGAATGTCACAGGTTGGTGATGCTGCTGGAAATATGAAAAGTGGTGTTGTCATTGCATTTGAATCTATGGGAGAAGCGCTTGCTAACTGTCAGTTTGTGAAATTGATTCAAGCTATCTGGAACGCTGTAAAAACTATTATGAGTGGTATTGTAAACACACTCGGACAAATCGGCGGTTATCTGTCATCGAACCTTGGTGAAGCAAATTTCAGCGGAATTATCGATTTACTAAACGGTATTTCTTTTGCTGCTATTGCGGCAGGCATCACTAAGTTTGTAGGAGGATTCAGTAAAGCTATAAAAGATATCGGAAGTATTAAAAAATCATTCATTGGCATTCTTGATGGTGTGAAGGATTGTTTCAAGGCTTATCAGTCTCAGCTTAAAGCTGGAATACTCCTTAAAATCGCAGCTGCTATAGCAATTCTATCGGCATCTCTTATCGCTCTTTCTTTGATGGATAGCGACAAACTGAATGGTGCACTTGGCGGCATTACGATTTTATTTGCCGATTTAATGGCTTCTATGACTCTGTTCGATAAATTCGGCGGAAATTCGAAAGGTGTAATAAAAAGCATTGCTGCCATGCTCGGTATTGCCACAGCGGTGCTTATTCTTGCGGGAGCTTTAAAGAAAATAGGCAATTTAAATGCTACACAGTTAACTACTGGACTTATTGGTGTAGCGGCACTTAGTGGTATAATGGTTGCAGTAGCTAAAATTATGAGCAGTAACTCTAAGAAATTTTCTAAAGGAGCTACTCAAATCGTTATATTGGCAGCTGCAATCAAAATACTGGCATCTGTTTGTAAAGATCTTGCAAAGCTTGGCTGGGATGAGCTTGCTAAGGGGCTTGTTGGCGTTGGCACTTTACTGGTTGAGGTTTCTATATTTATGAACACTGCCAAATTCAGCCTCAAGTCCATAACAACAGCAACCGGAATCGTTATATTATCGGCAGCTATCAAAATATTAGCTTCTGCTTGCAAAGATTTTGGAAGTATGAAATGGGAACAAATTCACCAAGGTCTTGTGGGTATAGGTTTGTTATTAGCAGAGATAGCTGGATTTACAAAACTTACAGGAAATGTAAAACATGTTATATCTACAGGTATTGCTTTAATTGCTATTAGTGCTGCTATGAAGATATTTGCTTCGGCAGTTAGTGACTTTGGAAATATGCAATGGGATAAAATCGGAAGAGGCTTAACCGCTATGGCTGGCTCTTTAGCAGCTGTTACTCTTGCGATCAACTTTATGCCTAAAAACATGATAAGAATCGGAACGGGCTTGGTTATTGTCGGAGCTGCACTTGAAATAATAGCACATTCTATGGGTAAAATGGGCAATTTCTCATACGATCGGATCGAAAAAAGTCTTGTCGTTATGGGAAGTGCTTTGGCGGAACTTGCAATAGGTTTGAATCTCATGAAAGGTACTTTGGGAGGTTCTGCTGCATTACTTGTAGCGTCGTCTGCTCTTTTGATATTAACTCCAGTACTTAGTATTCTCGGTGCTATGAGTTGGCGTGCGATTGCCAAAGGACTTATAGCTTTAGCTGGAGCTTTTGTCATTATTGGTGCAGCAGGTCTTGTACTTACTCCACTTATTCCTGCTATTCTTGGCTTAAGTGCTGCTATTACTCTTATGGGAGTTGCAGTTCTTGGTATTGGTGCAGGATTAGCACTTGCAGGTGCAGACTTATCTGCTTTGGCACTAGGATTAACAGCGTTGGCCGCTGCCGGAACAGCCGGAGCAACTGCTATAGTCGCCTCTTTAACCATCATAATTACAGGAATTGCAGGTCTCATTCCGGCTGTTGTTGCCAAAATAGGCGAAGCTGTAATAGAATTCTGTAAGGTCATTGCAGGTAGTGCAGGAGCTATTGGTAAAGCCTTCAAAGAAGTATTATTCACACTGATTGATGTACTCGTTGAATGTATACCTGCCATTGCTGACGGAGCTTTGAAGCTTATTGATGAAGTTCTGAAATCTCTCGTAGAGTATACACCGTCTATTGTCGATTCTGTTTTCCAGTTTCTTATTGGGATTCTTGAAGGCGTTGCGAAAAATCTACCTGATCTGATTCAAGCAGCTGTAGGTGTTCTAATGTCATTCTTCTCAGGTATTATTAACGCACTTAAGGGTATTGACACTGAAACATTACTGCAAGGCATTGCCGGTATAGGTTTACTGTCAGCTATAATGGTTACTCTAAGTGCCGTTGCCGCTTTAACACCCGGTGCAATGATAGGTGTACTCGGTATGGGTGCTGTAATTGCCGAGCTTGCCCTTGTTTTAGCAGCCATAGGAGCATTGGCACAGATTCCTGGACTCGAATGGCTTATAGGTGAAGGTGGAAATCTACTTCAAGGTATAGGTACTGCTATAGGTAAGTTTGTCGGAGGCATTGCTGGTGGATTTATGAGTGGTGTATCAAGTCAATTCCCACAAATTGGCTCTGATCTTTCAGCTTTTATGACAAATGTTCAACCTTTTATCGATGGAGCATCTAATATTAAACCGTCGATGATGGATGGTGCAAAAGCTCTTGCTGACACCATTCTTATTCTCACTGCTGCTAATATTTTGGAGGGTCTGACCTCATGGTTTACAGGAGGTTCTTCTTTATCTGATTTCGCAAAAGATCTGATTCCTTTTGGTACTGCTATGAAGCAGTTTTCAGAAGAACCTGATTCCGCAAAACTGAAAATACACCCTCTTCACAAAATGCCGAAAATATG
>CALESG010000139.1 GCA_937907215.1 uncultured Ruminococcus sp. | reverse complement strand
TTTATCATTGGTTCTATGCAGAATGTCATTCCGGGCATAAGTCTTATGCCGTGACCGGGTCTTCCATAGTTTGGAACTTCCGGATCTTCATGCATTTCATGTCCGATTCCATGTCCGCAGTACTGTCTTACAATACCATATCCACGTTCAGTGCAATACGCCTCAACTGTGTGGCATACATCACCAAGACGTGCACCAACCTGGGCAGCTTCAATAGCCTTATAAAGACTTGCTTCTGTTACATCAAGCAGATCTTGTGCTTCTTTTGAAATCTTACCTACAGGAAAGGTCTTTGCATTGTCACCGACAAAACCATCATAAGTTGCACCGACATCTACACTTACAATATCGCCCTCATGAATGATCTTCCTTTTATTAGGAATACCGTGAATTACTTCCTCATTTATAGAAATACATGCACTAGCGGGAAAACCGCCATAACCCAAGAATGTTGGTACAGCATCGCAGCTTACAATAAAATCGTGAATGATTTTATCAAGCTGAAATGTTGTCATACCGGGTCTTATTGACTTGCCTGCCAGTTCCAATGCACGGGCGGCAATTCTGCCTGCCTCACGCATCTTCGCCAGATCAGTTTTTGATTTAATTGTAATACTCATTACTTAGCGCCTACTGCAGCCAGAGTCAGCTTAGTAGTATCTGCCACTTCTTCCTGACCGATTACTGTATCAAGCTTGCCCTGCTTTGCATAGTATTCTTTCAGTGGTTCAGTCTGTGCGTGATAAACACTCAGACGATCCAGAACTGTTTCAGGTTTATCGTCCTTACGAATAATTGTAGCAGCA
Organism: uncultured Ruminococcus sp.; assembly: GCA_937907215.1. GTDB lineage: Bacteria > Bacillota > Clostridia > Oscillospirales > Ruminococcaceae > Ruminococcus_C. The sequence continues at coordinate 26,408 of CALESG010000139.1, read as the reverse complement.
CCGCACTTATCGCAAACGCCATCTACCTTGCTTGGTTTAAACTTTACGTGATAGCTTGCACCGCAGCCTTCGCATACACGACGACCGGAAACTCTTTCCTTAATTGTTTCATCAGGAACAAAAATTTCCAATACCTTGTCGATCTGTACACCCATAGCGTCCAGTGCTTCAGCCTGTGGAACTGTTCTCGGGAAACCGTCAAGAATAAATCCCTTTGAACAATCGTCCTGTGCGATACGGTCTTTTAAAATACCGATAACGATTTCATCAGAAACCAGAGCACCAGCATCCATAGCAGCTTTTGCTTTAAGACCATATTCTGTGCCATTCTTTACAGCTTCACGCAGCATATTACCGGTGGAAATCTGTGGAATGGACAATGCTTCAGAAATTACCTCTGCCTGTGTGCCCTTACCAGCACCCGGCGCACCTAAAAGAATCAGGTTCATAAATATGCCTCCTTGCGATTATTTAAGAAATCCCTTGTGATGACGCATCATCATTTCGGATTCCAGTGTACGAGCTGTTTCCAATGCTACGCTTACTACGATGAGTACAGTTGTACCACCCATTGCCAGTGAGCTGAGCTTTGGATCCCACATTGTCATGAAAATTGGGAATATAGCGATAATACCTAAGAAAATTGCACCTACAAGTGTGATCTTATTAAGTACACGCTGGATATAGTCAGATGTTGGTTTACCAGGACGAATACCCGGAATTGCACCATTATTCTGACGGAGATTATTTGCGATCTCAATAGGATTATACTGCATTGAAACATAGAAGAAGTTAAATGCTATAATCAGAACAAAATAAATAACAGCATAACCTATGGAATTCATCTTAAAGAAATTGATAAAGCCATTATAGAAATTCTGCCAAAAACCGCTTGGATCTTCATACAAAGGCTTAAACAACTCAATTGTACTTGGCAATGACATAAAACTCATTGCAAAGATAATCGGCATTACACCACTCATCATTACCTTTACAGGAATATTAGCAGACTGTCCGCCATACTGCTTTCTGCCAACAACACGCTTTGCATATTGAATAGGAATACGACGCTCTGCATTGTTCATAAATACAATAAATGTAATGATTGCTATAAACAAAATCACTACTGCAATTGAAACAAACAAATATGGATTAGGATCATTGGATGTTAAATCAAACATTGTTCCTACCATCTGCGGAAAACGTGCAAGGATACCAGCAAAAAGTATCATAGAAATACCGTTTCCGATTCCCTTGTCATTGATTCTGTTACCCATCCATACTACTATAGATGTACCAGCTACAAAGCTCATTACGATAACAGCACCAATAAAGATGTTTTCAAATGTTGTATCACCCTTAACAACAGCATTCATGCCGTTTTTCAGTGTGAAGTAATATGCGATAGACATAAAAAGTGCGATTGCCATAGCTACAGCAGCGGTAATCTTATTAAGCTTTTTCTGTCCCTCTTCTCCCTCTTCACGCATACGTTCCAAAGGAGGAAGTGCATAGGTGAGCAGCTGCATAATGATAGATGCATTGATGTATGGTGTGATCGAAAGTGAGAACACCGTTGATTGTGACAATGCACCACCAGTGATAATATTCAGATATTCCAGGAAGTTGCCGCCTGTTGCATTTTCGCTCATCCAGTTAGCTACAACGCTTGTATCCAAGAATGGTACAACAAGGGCACAACCTAAACGGAAAATAATGATCATGAATAATGTGTACAAAAGCTTCTTACGGATGTCTTTAATCATCCAGGCGTCTCTCAGCGTCTTAAACACATTACATCACCTCTGCTTTTCCGCCAGCCTTTTCAATTTTCTCAACTGCACTCTTTGTAAACTTTGCAGCCTTTACAGTCAGCTTTGTTTCCAGTTCGCCATCGCCCAAGATCTTAACACCATCGCAAACCTTCTTTACAAGACCTGATGCTTTAAGCAGCTCTGTATCAACTACAGTTCCCTCTGCAAAAATATTCAGTGCAGATACGTTTACTGTTGCATACTCAGCAGCAAAAATATTTTTAAAGCCTCTCTTAGGAATTCTTCTTGTCATTGGCATCTGGCCGCCTTCAAAGCCGATTCTTACGCCGCCGCCGCTTCTTGCATTCTGACCTTTATGGCCCTTGCCTGCGGTCTTGCCGTTGCCTGAACCGTGACCTCTGCCGATTCTCTTAACTTCCTTTGTAGAACCTTCTGCCGGTGATAATTCGTGAAGTTTCATTTTGTGCACCTCCTTGCTTATGCTTCTTCGATCTCAACGAGGTGAGAAATCTTCTTTATCTTACCGAGGGTAGCGTCATTATCAGGCTGAACGGTGCTGTCACCGATTTTCTTCAGACCAAGAGTGTTTGCAGTTGCAATCTGATCCTGCTTTCTGCCGATAAGGCTCTTTACGAGCGTGATTTTCTTTGCCATTTCTGCGCCCTCCTTAATTCAAAATCTCTTTAATAGACTTGCCTCTCTTTTCAGCAACCTCTGCAGCTGTTGTACAGGATGCCAGTCCATTGATTGTTGCACGTACTACGTTGCATGGATTGTTAGAACGCAAAGACTTAGTTCTTATGTCCTTTATACCTGCTACTTCGATGACTGCACGTACAGGACCACCAGCGATAACACCAGTACCTGCTGCTGCCGGCTTCATCAGTACTGCACCAGCACCAAATTTACCTACAATCTCGTGTGGGATTGTTGTGCCCTTCAGCGGAACCTTTATCAGGTTCTTCTTCGCATCTTCGATACCCTTGCGGATTGCATCCGGAACTTCGCCGGATTTACCAAGACCGAAACCAACTATACCGTTGCCATCGCCTACTACTACCAGTGCAGCGAACTTCATAATACGGCCGCCTTTTACAGTCTTTGATACTCTATTTATGGAAACAACCTTTTCGATCAGTTCCATGCCGTTCGGATCAATTTTAGCCAAAGTAATGCCTCCCTTATTAGAAATTCAGACCGCCCTCACGAGCACCTTCTGCCAGTTCCTTTACTCTTCCGTGATAAATATATCCGCCTCTGTCAAATACGACATCTTTGATATTCTTATCAATAGCACGCTTTGCAATCATATTGCCTACTTTACGTGCTGCTTCTGTATTGCCGCCTGCACCCTCAAATTCCTTATCCATTGTTGATGCAGCCGCTAATGTTACACCATTTACATCATCAATAATCTGAGCGTAAATGTGCTTTGAAGAACGGAAAACATTCAGACGAGGACACTCAGGAGTACCGGAAATCTTCGCACGAACTCTTGCATGTCTTTTTGCTCTGGCTTTTTTGCTGTCTGCTCTTTTAATCATAGCAATGATCTCCTTTCAATTACTTCTTGCCCTTACCGGTCTTACCTTCCTTACGGATAATATGCTCATCCACATAGTGGATACCCTTACCCTTGTATGGTTCCGGCTCACGCATCTCACGGATTTCTGCTGCTACCTGACCTACAATCTGCTTATCAATACCACTTACAATAATTGTATTTGGCTGTGGTACTTCAAGCTTTACATCAGCAGTATCAGAAAATACTACAGGATGTGAATAACCAAGATTAAATGTTACATCGCTGCCCTTCTTTGCTGCACGATAACCAACACCTTCAATGATCAAGGTCTTTGTGAAGCCGTTTAATACGCCTTCTATCATGTTTGCAATAAGAGTTCTTGTTAAACCGTGAAGTGATCTGTGTTCCTTATCATCAGATGGACGTGTTACTGTTATTACATCACCAGCAATTTCAATGTTCATTGATGAATCAAACTGACGTGTCAGCTCACCCTTAGGACCCTTTACTGTTACTAAATTATTATCGTTTGTTACTGTAACACCGGCAGGGATGCTGATCGGTTTTTTACCTATTCTTGACATAATTCCCTGTCCTCCTTACCAAACGTATGCTAAGATTTCGCCGCCAACATTCAGCGAACGAGCCTTCTTATCAGTCATTATGCCCTTTGATGTAGAAACGATTGCTATACCCAATCCCTTTCTTACCTTTGGCATATCTGCACAGCTTGCGTAAATACGCAGACCCGGCTTGGATACTCTGCGTAATCCGGTGATTACAGGGGTTCTGTCTTCACCATATTTAAGTGTGATTTTGATGATGCCCTGCTTGCCGTCGTCAATCACGTTAAATGCCTTGATGTAACCTTCATCAAGCAGAATCTGAGTGATTGCCTTCTTCACATTTGAAGCAGGAACGTCAACAGTGGCGTGCTTTGCGGAACTCGCATTACGAATTCTTGTCAGAATGTCTGCGATTGTATCAGTAATCTGCATGCCTATGACCTCCTTTTCGTTTTCGTAACTTTTACCAGCTTGCCTTCTTAACACCCGGAATCTTACCGTCGTGTGCCAATTCTCTGAAGCATACACGGCAGATACCATACTTTCTCAGATAAGAGTGCGGTCTTCCACAAATCTTGCATCTTGTGTAAGCTCTTGTAGAGAATTTGGGAGTTTTCTGCTGCTTTAATTTCATTGCCTTTTTTGCCATTTGATTGTTCCTCCCTGATTACTTTGCGAACGGAGCACCGAGCAGTGTCAGCAGTTCCTTTGCTTCTTCATCGGTATTGGCAGTGGTGATGAAGTTGATGTCCATACCTCTTACCTTGTCAATCTTATCATATTCGATTTCTGGGAAAATCAGCTGCTCCTTGATACCTGTAGAGTAGTTGCCTCTGCCATCAAAAGAGTTTGCATTGATTCCTCTGAAGTCACGAACACGTGGGAAGCTTACATTGAACAGCTTGTATACAAATTCGTACATCTTTTCGCCACGCAGTGTAACCTTTACACCAATCGGCATACCTTCACGGAGCTTGAAGTTAGCTACTGACTTCTTTGCCTTGCAGACCACAGGCTTCTGACCTGTAATTGCTGCAAGATCTGTCATAATCGCATCGATTACCTTTGCATTTTCTTTTGCTTCACCAGCACCTACGTTGATAACTACCTTGTCAAGCTTTGGAATCTGCATTACATTTTCATAACCGAACTTCTTCATCATTGCAGGAGCAACGGTGCTGTTATAATAATCCTTTAACGTAGACATATCGTTTCTCCTTTACTCAAATGATTTGCCGCACTTCTTGCAGACACGCAGTTTCTTGCCATCTTCGATAACGTGACCAACTCTTGTTGGAGCATCACACTTAGGGCATACCAGCTGAACCTTAGATGCATAAATCGCACCTTCAGTTTCAACGATTCCACCAACCTGTCCCATTCTTGTGGGCTTTACGTGCTTAGTAATCTTGTTGAATCCTTCAACGATTACTTTGCCTTCTTTAGGGCTTACTGCTACTACCTTACCGGTAAGCTTGCCCTTAGACTTATTGTCGACATCCTTATACTTGTATATGTCCTTGCCTGTAAGCAGAACAACGGTGTCACCAGTTTTTACGTGAACTTTACTCATTTTACCTGGCACCTCCGATTAAAGTACTTCCGGTGCCAGAGAAAGAATCTTCATATAATCCTTATCACGAAGCTCTCTTGCTACCGGTCCGAAGATACGTGTGCCCTTCGGATTCTTATCTTCCTTAATTATAACTGCGGCATTCTCATCAAAGCGAATGTATGTGCCGTCCTCTCTTCTCAGTCCCTTTACAGAACGTACGATAACAGCCTTTACAACGTCGCCCTTCTTTACAACGCCGCCGGGTGTTGCTTTCTTAACAGAAGCTACTACAACATCGCCGATATTTGCATATCTTCTACGAGTTCCACCAAGAACTCTTATGCACATCAGTTCCTTTGCGCCGGTGTTGTCTGCAACTTTCAAATAAGTCTGCATCTGAATCACAGCGAGTTCCTCCTTTCAGCTTCACACATAATGCGAAACCTCTTCCTTTTATCTTCGATAATTTACTTCGCCTTTTCGAGAATATTGACCACTCTCCATCTCTTGTCCTTAGACAGCGGACGAGTTTCCATTACCTCTACACGGTCGCCCTTTTTGCACTCATTATTTTCATCGTGTGCCTTAAGACGTACTGTTCTCTTTACGATCTTCTTGTAAAGCGGGTGCTTTACATTGTCAATAATTGCAACTACAACAGTCTTATCCATCTTGTCGCTAACGACCATGCCGACTCTTGTCTTTCTCAAATTTCTTTCAGCCACTGTAAAGCCCTCCTTTTACTGCTGTGCGGACTGGATTTCCGCAGTGCGGAGTGCAGTCTTTACACGTGCAATATCTTTTTTAACAGCCTTAATGCGAGCTGTATTCTCCAGCTGATTAGCTGCAAGCTGGAAACGAAGTGCAAAGAGCTCTTCCTTCAGATCACTCAGCTTGGAATTCAATTCATCAACTGTCATAGCGTTTACTTCAGTTGCCTTCATTACTGCTCGCCTCCTTCTTCAGCTTTTGCTACAAACTTGCACTTGATAGGAAGTTTGTGCATTGCAAGACGCATTGCTTCTCTTGCTGTTTCTTCCGGTACACCTGCAATTTCAAACATTACACGACCCGGCTTAACTACTGCTACCCAGTATTCCGGAGCACCCTTACCGGAACCCATACGAGTACCAGCTGGCTTCTTTGTTACCGGCTTATCTGGGAAAATCTTGATCCAAACCTGACCGCCACGCTTTATATAACGTGTCATTGCAATACGGGCAGCTTCGATCTGGTTTGAGGTGATCCATGCTGGCTCAAGAGCCTGAAGACCATACTCACCATTGCTTACAAAGTTTCCTCTGTATGCCTTACCTGTCATACGTCCTCTGTGGACACGACGATATTTTACTCTCTTCGGAAGCAGCATTACTGGTTACCTCCTTCTTTTTTAGCGTCACGACGGAAATTGCCGCCGTTTCTTCTGTCACCATTGCGGTTGTCACGACGTCTTCTGTCATCTCTTCCGCCACGGTTATTGTCACGGGACTTTCTCTCAATCTTTTCTCTCTGTGCAGCAGCCTTAGCAGCGTCACCCTTGAGAACTTCGCCCTTGTAAATCCATACCTTTACGCCCAGACGACCATATGTGGTGTGAGCTTCAGCTGTACCATAGTCGATGTCTGCACGGATTGTCTGCAGTGGGATTGTACCTTCGTGGTATGTTTCAGAACGTGCGATTTCTGCTCCGCCCAGACGACCTGAAACAGTTGTTTTAATACCCTTCGCACCCATACGCATTGCACGACCGATGGACTGCTTCATTGCACGACGGAAAGAAGCTCTGTTTTCAAGATCAAGTGCGATCTTTTCAGCTACCAGCTGAGCATCCATATCAGGCTGCTTAACCTCTACAATGTTTACATATACCTGCTTGCCCATCAGCTTTTCCAGCTGTGCACGAAGCTTGTCGATTTCTGCACCGCCACGACCAATTACTACGCCTGGCTTTGCACAATGAATGTGGATTCTTACCTTATCTGCGAAACGCTCGATCTCAATCTTTGGAACGCCTGCTGCATACAGGTTCTTCTTGATGAACTTACGAACGTTGTAATCTTCAACCAGCATATCGCCGAAATCAGCCTTGTTCGCAAACCAGCGTGAATCCCAATCTTTAATGACACCAACACGGAGACCGTGCGGATTAACCTTCTGGCCCATATCTAAACCTCCTTGGGATTATTCTTCTTCTTTAAGAACAACAGTGATGTGTGAAGTTCTCTTGTAAATGCGGAATGCTCTGCCCTGTGCTCTAGGCTGAATCCTCTTCATAATTGGACCCGGAGTAACATAGCATTCTGCTACAACAAGATTATCCTTGTTCATGCTGTGGTTGTTTTCTGCGTTTGCAATAGCGGACTTCAAAAGCTTAGCCACCATAGGGCTAGCTGCTTTCGGGGTGAGGTCCAGTGTTGCCAGTGCAATATCAACAGGCTTGTTTCTAATCAGATCAAGTACGATCTGTACCTTTCTCGGCGCAATGCGAGCATTTCTAAGATATGCTCTTGCTTCCATTTGAACTCCTCCTTCCGCAATTACTTCTTGCCGTTATTTGATGTTTTAGAACCTGCATGGCCCTTAAATGTTCTTGTTGGTGCGAATTCGCCCAGCTTATGACCAACCATGTCCTCTGTTACATATACTGGAACATGCTTACGACCATCATGTACGGCAAATGTGTGTCCTACGAAATCCGGGAAAATGGTGGACGAACGGCTCCAAGTCTTGAGCACTTTCTTTTCGCCGGCTTCATTCATAGCCATTACTCTCTTCATCAGAACCTCTTGTACGTATGGTCCCTTCTTGATGCTTCTGCTCATGAATCTGTTCCTCCTTTCCCTTTATTTACCGTTGCGACGCTTTACGATATACTTATCGGAAGGATTATGCTTATTTCTGGTCTTATAACCCAGAGCTGGCTTGCCCCAAGGTGTTACAGGACCCGGACGTCCGATAGGTGACTTACCTTCACCACCACCATGTGGGTGATCGCATGGGTTCATTACAGAACCTCTTACTGTAGGTCTCCAACCCTTGTGACGCATACGTCCAGCCTTACCATAACTTACGTTTTCATGGTCAATGTTTGAAACCTGACCAATAGAAGCACGACAACTGATCGGTACTTTTCTCATTTCGCCTGAAGGAAGTCTTACGAGTGCATACTTCTCTTCCTTGCCCATGAGCTGTGCCATGTTACCTGCACTTCTTACAAGCTGAGCTCCCTTTCCAGGATAAAGTTCAATACCGTGGATAAATGTACCAACTGGAATTGCACTCATCGGAAGTGCGTTGCCCGGCTTAATATCTGCATCAACACCTGAACGAACTGTGTCGCCAACCTTCATGCCTTCAGCGGCAAGGATATAGCTCTTTGTTCCGTCCTCATATTGAATCAATGCGATAAATGCACTTCTGTTTGGATCGTACTCAATTGTAAGAACCTGTGCATTCATGCCGTCCTTTGTTCTCTTAAAGTCGATTACACGATACTTTCTTCTATTAGCACCGCCTCTGTGACGAACAGTGATTCTGCCGTAGCTGTTTCTACCTGAATTTTTCTTCAGTGGCTCAAGCAGACTCTTCTCCGGACTAACCTTTGACAGAGAAGAATAATCTGTAACTGTCATATTACGGCGTGAAGGTGTAGTCGGCTTATAAGTTTTTATTGCCATTTATTTCACTCCTTAAATGCTCTTTTGCGGAAGCATTACTCCCATACCTGATTGTTTTTATTCAACAATCTCTATTAGAACATACCATCGAAGAATTCGATAGTACCCTTGCGCTTCTTTTCAGTAGGCTCTGGATTGATAGTAATGATAGCCTTCTTATAGTCAGCCTTCTTACCAACATATCTGCCTACACGCTTTGTACGTCCAATGCAGTTGAGTGTGTTTACCTTAACAACCTCTACATTAAACAGAGCTTCAGCAGCTCTTGCAATCTCTACCTTGTTTGCATTTTTTGCAACTTTGAAGGTATACTTGCTGTTTGCCATACCGTCTACGCTCTTTTCAGTGATTACCGGTGTCAAAATGATGTCCTGTGGTGCTTTCACTTTGCATACACCTCCTCGATCTTTGCAACAGCATCCTTAGAAACGATGAACTTGTCATAGTTTAAGATGTCGTATACATTCAGGGTGTTGACAGCAGCTGTCTTTATTCCCTTAATATTTGCAGCACTCTTGATCACCTTGCTGTTTGCTTCAGCTGTAACGATCAGTGCCTTGCCTTCTACATTCAGTGCCTTCAGCATTTCAACAATTGTCTTTGTCTTGTATGCATCTACAGTCAGTGTATCAAGTACGATCATATTGTTATCAAGAACCTTTGTTGAAAGTGCAGACTTCATAGCCAATCTGCGAACCTTCTTGTTCAGTGCATAACGATAATCTCTCGGCTTTGGACCAAGTGCCACACCACCGTGTGTCCACTGTGGAGCTCTGATGGAACCCTGTCTTGCGTGACCAGTTCCCTTTTGTCTCCAAGGCTTTCTGCCGCCGCCACGAACTTCGGTACGAGTAAGTGTGGACTGTGTGCCCTGACGCTGATTTGCAAGATAGTTAACTACCATTGCGTGCATTACTGCTTCGTTCGGTGTAATTCCAAAGACAGCATCTGCAAGCTCTGTTTCAGAAACAGCCTTACCTGCCATATCAAAAACTGAAATCTTTGCCATTTGTGTTGCCTCCTTTCTTACGCCTTAACGCTGTTTATGATTGTCACAATGCTGCCCTTAGCGCCAGGAATTGCGCCCTTTACAGCGATGAGATTATTCTCTGTATCAATCTTTACAACTTCCAGATTCTGTACGGTTACCTTTTCAGCACCCATATGACCCGGCATACCCTTGCCCTTATAAATACGGGATGGTGATGAACAAGCTCCCATTGAACCTGCTTCTCTGTGTACAGGACCTGTACCGTGAGTCATCTTAAGTCTGTGCTGATTGTGACGCTTAATTGCGCCGGCAAAACCTTTACCCTTGCTGGTGCCGCTAACATCAACGCTGTCGCCTACTGCGAATGTGTCAGCCTTAATAATATCTCCAACGTTCATGCTGTCGCAGCCATCAAGCTTAAATTCCTTTAATGTCTTCTTTGCTGCAACCTCTGCCTTGTCGAAGTGGCCTTTCATCGGCTTGTTTACTTTCTTAGGCTTCACTTCGCCAAATCCGATCTGCACTGCTGAATAGCCGTCATTCTCGATTGTCTTCTTTTGAACGACAACACAAGGACCTGCTTCAACAACAGTTACCGGGATTACCTTGCCGGACTCATCAAAAATCTGCGTCATGCCGATTTTTTTGCCGATAATTGCTTTCTGCATTTATTTTTCCTCCTGTAGGTTATTGGTTGACCTTTCATCAACTTGACCTTTACGGTTATTGGGTGGCTTTCGCCAACATTACCTTTGCAGTATAAACTGCAATCACTTAAGCTCCATAACGATGTCTACACCTGCTGGAATTTCCAACTTCTGAAGAGCTTCAGTTGTTTTCTGTGTAGGTCTGATCACATCCACAAGTCTCTTGTGTGTGCGAATTTCAAACTGTTCACGGCTATCCTTGTACTTGTGAGTAGCTCTCAGTACAGTGATGATTTCCTTGTCAGTCGGAAGTGGGATCGGACCTGATACTCTTGAGCCGCTTCTCTTAGCTGCTTCAACAATCTTTGCTGCTGCTGCATCTACAGTTGCATGCTCATAGCCTTTGATCTTGATTCTGATTTTCTCATTGACTGCCATTCATTTTCGCCTCCTTAGCATAATGTTAGAGGGGCTGAGATTTCTCTCACAGGATTATTACACGCTGCCGGGTGTTTCAAACCAGCATAATACAAATGACTCGAAAAACTTATGTTTCCCGAGCCAGCATAATCTTAACACAATAAAAGCTTAACATAATAAACATTACGCAGAATGCACCTCTACGCACATTTAAGTTTTGCCACATACCGTGTCATTATCCTGCTTCGCCCGGTTTTAAATCGGACATACTCCACGAAAATTACCCGACACACCGTCGGCAACCTTTCGCTTCAACGCATATCTATTGCAATCACGCTCATACATTATAGCATACTTTTCCTGCCTTGGCAATACCTTTATGCCTTTTATTATGTAAACTTTTTATTAACTAAAACATTTGTCTTAAACATATTCATTATACACTATTTATATATACATTTATATATAAATATATTAAAAAATATTTTTACTTTAATTTATTATTTCTATTTTCTATTGCATTTATATAATATCTATGTTATACTATATGTGATTATATGTAAACCCTGTAAGATTTATTTAAATTCTACAGTTATTATATAATAGTTGGAAATATTCTTTAATATTGTATTTATTAAATTATCATATAATTATTTTATGATTTAAAAAACATTAAGAAGGGATCGTTTTAAATGAAAAAAAGTGATGCTGTTTCTAAGCTTAAACAATATGATCAGCTGCATATTCTCAACTTTTATGATTCATTATCTGAAAGTTCAAAAAAATATCTTCTTTCACAAATAGATCTTCTTGATCTATCAATACTTGAAAGAATAAATGATGATAAATATTCTAAAAGAGGAAAGTTCGAGCCGCTTGGTGCACTTACTCTTGATAAAATAGCAGAAAATGAAGATAAGTTCCGTAAAAGAGGTCTTGATACTATACGTAATGGCAAAACAGCATGTATTTTGCTTGCAGGCGGACAAGGTTCAAGACTTGGATTTGAACATCCTAAGGGTATGTTCAATATGGGAATAAATCGTACACTTTATATTTATGAATGCCTCTTCAATAATCTTATGGAAGTTACTGATGAAGCTGGGGCATTTGTACACCTTTTTATAATGACCAGTGAATCGAACGATATTGAAACACGTGAATTCTTGAAGGAAAATAAATTCTTTGGATATAACGAAGAATATGTACATTTCTTTATTCAGGAAATGGCACCTGTTATTGATTCTGAAAATAAGATTCTAATGAAAGCACCTGATACTATTGCAATGTCACCAAACGGAAACGGCGGTTGGTTCTCATCAATGGACCGTGCAGGACTTCTGCCATTTATACAAAACGAAGGTATAGAGTGGCTTAATGTATTTGCTGTAGATAATGTACTCCAGAAAATGGCAGACCCTGTTTTTCTTGGTGCTACAATAGATTCCGGCTGTACATCCGGCGGAAAGGTCGTTTCAAAGGCTGATCCTAATGAAAGAGTAGGCGTACTTTGTACAGAAGACGGAAAGCCATCTATAGTTGAATATTATGAAATGACAAAGGAAATGGTTTCTCAGCGTGAACCGGATGGAAAGCTTTCATACAATTACGGCGTTATACTCAACTATTTATTCAAAACAGACTGCCTTATGAAAACACTTGACAAAAAACTTCCTCTTCACATGGCTCACAAAGCGGTGGCATATATAGATCAAAACGGTAAACAGGTAAAACCAGATTCACCCAATGCATATAAATTTGAAACACTGGTGCTTGATATGATCCATATGCAGGATTCATGTCTTGCATACGAAGTCGTTCGTGAAAAAGAATTTGCACCCGTAAAAAATAAGGACGGTGTTGATTCTGTAGATACCGCACGTGAACTTTTAAAGAAAAACGGCGTAGAGCTTTAATAGCTTTAAACATGGAGAATATAATATATGTTTGAAAAAAATGACCTTGGAGAATATCAGGCAAAGATAAACGGAATAACCTTTGTATGCGATGAAATAGATTTAGAAAAAGAAAACAGATCTGCCGCTATTGCAAAATGCTACAATCAAAAGCTTAATGATATTGCGGCATTTATGATCAATGACGGCATAGACGAATACTTTGAAAATATTTCCAAAGACAATATCATAAAGTCTCTTGGTTTTCCGATTATAAGTCTTGACAGAAATATTATCACCTATCCTGACAACAGCTTTGATGATTCACTAATAATAGAATTTCATTTCACGGGGATATTGGATGAGTTCTATCAACTTGATATTGACGGATAAAAAATAAAATAATATCGGGACTGATACAGTATCAAAATGCATCAGTCCCGATTTTTTAATAAAATATTTTCAACAGCTAGGGTGTGTTGACACTATCCGAAATGCTCGGATTGCAGAGATATTTTTTGTGTTTCAAGGCAAAAATCCGCAGGCATACTGTCAGAAAGACGTAAAAGATGTCTGTAAGACGGGTGTTGAGCGGTAGTGTCAACACACCCTAATAAATCAAAAAGGTCTGCCGCAACAACAAACGCAGCAGACCTTATATATTTATATATTTATGCCTTAGCCTTGCAAAGCTTATTTACTTCGTCAAATTCCTCTGTAATCTCTGCATCCGGCTTACTTGTTATTAAAGATACAACAACAATTGCAATAACTGCAACTATAAATGCCGGCAAAAGCTCATATACATTCAAGAATCCAAGTCCCCAGTCAGTGCAGTTCGGTGCAATGAGATATTTCCACACAAATACCATAACACCACCTGATACCATGCCTGCCAATGCACCCCATCTGTTTGAACGCTTCCAGAAGAGTGCCGCCAAAACTACAGGTCCAAATGTTGCACCAAAGCCAGCCCATGCAAAAGATACAATAGCAAATACAGAGCTGTTCTGATCCCATGCAAGCATAACTGCCAAAACAGCAATTACAATAAGTACTATACGTGCAACTATCATAGAAACACGGTCGGAAATCTTCATCTTGAATACGCCCTTAAGCAAATTCTCGGACATACTTGATGACGCTGTAAGCAGCTGAGAGTCTGCTGTAGACATTGTACAAGCCAAAATGCCTGCAAGTACAAGTCCGGCAAAGATTGCAGCAATAACTCCATGTTCGCTTAAAAGATTTGCCATTCTAATTACAATACGCTCTGACTGATCGCTTGTTTCCATTGCGTCAACAGTACCGCTTGCCATAAGGGCATTGCCTACAAGACCGATGAATACTGCTACTGCCATGGAAATAACTACCCATATAGAAGCAATACGGCGTGATGTTTTTATCTTACGGCTGTCCTCGATCGCCATAAAACGCAAAAGAATATGAGGCATACCAAAATAACCCAATCCCCAGGCAAGTGTGGATATAATAGTAAGGAATGAGTATGGACTGGATGTGTTTTCGGAAATATTATGTGACATTGTAAGTGAAAGGTAACCCGGAAGTTCCTTTGCATTTTCAATAACTGCGTCAAATCCGCCGGCAACATTTACTCCAAACAGTACAATTACAATAAGTGCAATAGTCATTACTATACTTTGAATAAGGTCTGTTGTACTTGCTGCAAGAAATCCACCTATACTTGTATACAAAATGATTATTATCGCACTGATTATCATTGCAACATGATAATCAACATCAAAAAGGGAATTAAAAAGCTTACCGCACGCTGCAAATCCTGACGCTGTATATGGAACAAAGAATATCAGAATAATAATAGCTGCTATTCCCATAAGAGAATGGCTTTTATCACGGAAACGATTTTGGAAAAAGTCCGGAATTGTAATCGCTTCACATTTTTTAGTGTATGTACGCAGACGCTTGGCAACTATAAGCCAGTTTAAATATGTACCTATTGCCAACCCGATAGCTGTCCAGCTGGCTTCTGCTGTTCCGCAGAGAAGTGCAACACCAGGCAAACCCATTAGCAGCCAGCTGCTCATGTCAGAGGCTTCCGCACTCATGGCTGTAACAATTGGACCGAGCTTTCTGCCACCAAGATAAAAATCTCCTACACTGTTATTTTTCTTTGAAAATAGTATTCCAATTACAACCATTAAAATCAAATAAAGTGCAATGGTAATCATCATAATAATATCATTACTGTTCATTTCTTTTACTCCTTATTATTTATTTCCTATTATAAACAGGAATTACTTTCCCTGTTCTTTTTTCCATTGAATAAATTCTTCATACGTTCCTTGTCTGTCAATGCAGCCATCAGGTGTTATCTCAATAATACGATCTGCCACTGTCTGAAGTATCTCATGGTCATGTGATGATAATAGTACAACACCTTTGAAGCTCATAAGTCCATTGTTTACAGCAGTGATACTTTCCAAGTCGAGATGATTTGTTGGTCTATCCAGAAGAAGTACATTTGAATGAAACAGCATCATTCGTGAAAACATACAGCGAACCTTCTCACCACCGGATAAAACTTTTACAGGCTTATAAACATCATCACCGGAGAAGAGCATTCTTCCCAAAAATCCACGCAGGAATGTATCGGTAATATCATTTTCAGAATATTGCCTTATCCAGTCAATTATAGATAAGTCGCAGTCATTGAAAAAGTCGGAATTGTCTACAGGAAAATAAGATCTTGACGTAGATACTCCCCATTTCACACTTCCCGAATCAGGCTGTTCTTCATCCATAAGAATCTTGAAAAGCATTGTTATTGCCTGTTCGCTTTCACCTACAAATGCAACCTTATCATTTCTGCCGAGTGTAAAACTTACATTGTCAAGAACCTTTACACCATCAACAGTCTTGCAAAGATCTGTTACCTGCAAAACATCCTTGCCAAGTTCTCTATCCATATCAAAGCCTATAAACGGATAACGTCTGCTTGATGCCGGCATTTCTTCAACAGTGAGATTATCAAGCAGCTTTCTTCTTGAAGTAGCCTGCCTTGACTTTGATTTATTCGCCGAAAACCTTTCAATAAATGATTTCAATTCCTTTATCTTCTCTTCGGTTCTCTTATTCTGTTGTTTTATAAGCCTTTGCATCATCTGGCTTGACTCATACCAAAATTCATAATTGCCCACATACATCTTTATCTTTGTATAATCAATATCAACCGTATGTGTGCAGACATTATTAAGGAAATGTCTGTCATGAGATACAACTATGACTGTACCGAAATATTCCGACAGGAAATCCTCAAGCCAAGCAATCGCATCAATATCCAGATGGTTAGTTGGCTCGTCCATTAGAATAATATCAGGATTTCCAAAAAGTGCCTGTGCAAGAAGGATCTTCACCTTTTCATTACCAGAAAGTTCTGACATCTGACTATACAGCAAATCCTCTGAAAGTCCCAGACCCTGTATCAGCTTAGAAACATTTGCTTCTGCTTCCCAGCCATCCATTTCAGCAAATTCTGCTTCAAGCTCAGATGCCTTAACACCGTCTTCTTCAGAGAAATCTTCCTTTGCATAGAGTGCGTCTTTTTCCTGCATAATGTCATAAAGACGTTGATTTCCCATAATAACGGTATCAAGAACAGTGTAAGCATCATATGCAAAGTGATCCTGCTTAAGAACACTCATACGCAGATTCTTTGGAATAGAAACTTCACCTGTAGTAGGTTTCAGTTCACCGCAAAGAATTTTTAAAAAAGTAGATTTGCCGGCTCCGTTGGCACCGATAATTCCGTAGCAATTTCCGGGGTTGAACTGCAAATCAACATTTTTAAACAATGTATCACTGCCAAACTGCAAACTAACGTTTGAAACTGTAATCATAACATTTCCTTTCTGTTTATACTTAAGATTATTTTAAACATTCTCTAGTATTATATCATACATGGAAAAAAATTGCAAGGAATTCACAAGATGTTTTCATATAGTATATATATCTATTTCAATAAAACAACCTTGACATCTCACACGTTTATCATACAAATATGAGAAAATATAACCACAAAGAAAACTAGAAAAATACAAAGAAAGGACTTTTCACTATGAAACACCAATTACAGCGTGCAGCATGGGCTATTGGAATGATGCTGGCAGTTTCAATGTTTACAACAGGATGCTCGCAAGAAACATCAAATGACGTTAACAATTCGCAGATCGCACAACCCCATTCAGAGCAAACAAATACAAAAGTTCAAGCAGAAACAACAAGCGGTGAACACGACTGCATTATATAAAAGTACAATTAAAAAGTCACCAGTGATATTATAAATAAAGGCAGCTGCAATGTTTAAACTTTAAACTTACAGCTGCCATTTTTATTTTATTATTTAACTTATGCTTTCTTCAGTGGTTATTCTGCTGAAGATCCATCATCTGCATTTATACCTGCATCATTTCCACTGACATCATCATCTGAATATACCGAATCAACACCGAGATACTCATCAAGAGTTATTCCCAGCTCTGTTATTTCTTTTGCAATATCCTTGCCTACATAACGAATATGCCATGATTCATACTTGTATCCTGTGATGTTTTCCTTACCCTTAGGATACCTTATTATAAATCCATATTCTGCACAATGTTTCTCAAGCCATTTTGATTCTGGAGTATCATTAAAAGTATCATCAATAGAATTTACATCGATTACAAGTGCTGACTGATGTTCAGAAAATCCAGGTCTTGCAGAAAATGTATCTGCCATTTCTTCACCGTACTGTGTTACATAATCATTGTAAATTTCTTCCTGCAAACTATAGCTTCTGTAATCTGACGCATTATATATGTTCAAATCTTCTTCTGCAGCAGCTGCACACAAATCACTAAATGCACTTTGAACTTCCTCGTTAAGCTCACCCGGATCAAAGGAAGGATCAGCACCATAGCTCTTGTTGATGATCATTATGTTATCAATATAATTTACACCGCCTATCTTCTCTGCTTTACGTACAGTACAGCTTACGTGTGCATTTATAGACGGATCAGATTTTGCAGATATTGTAATATCGCATTTTCCTGCTGAAACACCTGTGATAACACCATCCTCATCTATTTTAGCAATGCCTGTATCACTGCTTTCCCATAAAATATCACTTGAATTTACTGAACCAGTTGTAGCCATACTTATCTGCAATGGCAAAGTGTTTCCGATCAATACTGCCGTGTAATTTTTCAGCGGAGTTATGCTTACAATATTGCTGCTGCCGCTTGGTGTATTATCAATAGTATTTCCATCTACATCTGTCTTGACCGCAGAGGCCGGCAGATCATTATTCGGTTTATTTTTATTTGCTTTTATAGTATTTACTATCAGACCTGCTGAAAGACTGACAACAAATACTGCTGACAAACCGATCGCAATACGAAGTATCTTAGTATTTCTCTTCGCTCTGCGGCGACGTTCAAAAGCGGATTCTTTCTTCACTTCAGGATTAAAATAACCCTCTGCTTCTTCGGTTATCTTTTCATATTTGCCATGCTTTTTAAGAATTTCACTTGCATTCGGTGTTTTCAAAATATTCTGAGCAAGTGGCTCTTCAACTACTTTTTCATATTTTCCACGAACAGGTGTTGCTGCCGTTTGTTCTTTTTCATGACTAAAGGGCTTTTCAACATGATTAGACTCCACTTCAGGAACAGCTTCATGTTCAGGCTGATATGCCGGTTGGGACACTACAGTTTCAGCAATCGGCTCTGAAACAATAGGGTCATGTCTAAGCATCTCCTCAATATCAACATCATCTGATGATATATTATCTGAATTTAATGAAACGTCCGGTGTTTGCACCGCTGTTTTTTCTGTTATTTCTCTATAAGGCTCTGCTCCGTCTGGATCTCCTGAATTTTTCATATTAAAAGTTTCTTTTTCTTCTGCTGCTCTTTTTACTGCAAATTCACGAACCGCATTTGCAGCTGTTCTTGCTGCTTCGTGAGCAGCACCTTCGTGGCGAAGCATTTCAGTTATTAACTTTTCTTCTTCTCTGTCCCTATCAGAATCTACAGCCCCAAGTTCACGTGCCAGCAGTTTCTGAAACTCCTCAAACTCCTTTTCTGTCATATTTCTGCTTTCCATAAAAGAAAACCTCCATCTATTATCATTTCCTCTAAAGAACTTTAAATTAGATCTGTCATTTTCATTTGTGTATAATTCGGTATTTTATTATATTATCATATATTTTACCCGTTGTCCATTGAATTTTAATACCAAAAACAAAACATTTATTTAACAATTTATGTGTTGTAGTGATAACGCTCAAAAAATATATTTTCTATTGTGCATAGTAAACAAATATACTGAAAAACAGTGATGAAGTCCTTGCAAAAATAATCACCTTATGTTATAATGCATAATATATGCAGAGAATATTTTTTCTCTAAAAAATAAAAAATTTTAAATTTAAAGAAGGGATGAAAGCTAATGAAAAAATTAGTAAAAACAGCTGCATTTCTTACTGCGGCAACTGTCTTTTTTGGATCTATGACTTTACCTCAAGTATCAGTAAACAGTACTGCTGATGCCGCCAGTGAAAGCATCGAAAACAACATGACAATCGACACACTGGGCATTGGCGGCGGCGGCTTCGTTTCAGGTATTGTTACAGGTCAAAAAGAAATGTATCTTCGCACAGACGTTGGAGGAGCATACAAGTACGATTATACTAAAAATCGCTGGGTTCAGCTTTTCGATTTTATTAACGAGGAAGATAGAGGCTTACTAAGCGTAAAGGGTATGGCTATTGACCCTAATGACGACAACACCGTTTACTTCCTCTGCGGATGTGCTTACTTTTCGGGTGCAAGAACTGTTATTTTTAAGACAACAGACGGCGGTCAAACTTTCACACAAAGTGATGTAACAGATCTCATTCAAATCCACGGCAACGGTGATGGACGTGAATGTTTCGAACCTATAGCTATAGACCCCGACAACACTGATACTATCTATGCAGGCGGAGATGTTACTGCCGGTGATTCTGCTCTCATCAAGTCAACAGATGGCGGTAAAACCTGGAATCCTGTAAAGGGATATGACGACCTCGGACTTTTCAGCCATTCTCTTAAATATCCTATGTGGACCGAACATATGGTAAGAGGTACTGAATCAAAGGAATACAATCAGCAAAACGGTATCGGTACTATTCTGGTTGAGGACGGCAAAGTTTATGTCGGCTCATCTGTAACAGGTTCAACAAATATCCATGTTGCTGATGTAGATAACGATGAATTTACTGAACTTTCAGCAGATCTTCCTACAGCTAATTATCCGCTTTCTATAACAAGCGACAATAATGGAAATCTTTTCTTCACATATATTGCTGGTCTTGCATTCTCCGGTAGTGCCGGCGGTGCTTATAAGTACAATCTGGCAAGCGGCAAGGTACAGAAACTTTCTGTTACAGATAATGCTGTTGGTATGATCACTGCTGATAAAAATGATCCAAACAAATTGGTGGCAAGAACTTGCGGCATGTGGGCAGATCAGTGGTATGAAGAAGAATGGACCGATACCAGCATAGCATGGGGTGACCATTTCTTCCGTTCAACTGACGGCGGCGAAACATGGGAAAATATTACTCCTGGTCAGGGCGAAACTATCTATGGTGAGGGAGATCCTTATAAGAAATTTGTTTCACTTCCTATAGATACAAATGGCTATGACTGGATCTATGGCAAAGCTTGTCACTGGGGAAGCGGCATCAGCATAGATCCAAGAAATCCAGACAAAATCCTTATGACCTCCGGTAACGGTGTTTTTGCCTGTGATAACACATGGGACACAACTGGTGTACAGTTCTATTTCCAGCCGGATGGCATCGAAGAAGTTGTTGCACTTGATATGATAAGTGCTCCTGGAAAGAATCCTTTCTCTGCAATTGGTGACTATGATGGCTTTGAGCATACAGACAAGATTCATGCAATTCAGCATACACCAAATATGGGCAGCACAAGTGCTATAGCATACTGCCCTTCTAATCCTGATGTAATGGTTCGTGCGTCACAGAATGATTCTACAACTTACTATACTCTGAATGGCGGTAATGAATGGATCAAGATGAATTCAAACGCAACTTCTGGTAAGGCTGCTATCACTCAGCTGGAAGACGGCACTTACAGAATTTTCCGTACAGGCAATGGCAAAGGCTCATATACTGATGACTTTGGTGAAACTTGGACAGATTGTTCCGGCACTAAGGGTACTAAGGAACTTTATTTCAAGGTAGATGACGATAATCCTAAATATGTTTACGGATATACAGCTCAATATAATGATTATTGGTTCTATGATACTTCAAAGTCAGAACCTACATTTGATGATGCACATTATGTATTTATGGTAAGTGATGACTACGGTGCAACATTTACTACTACTGATGTATGCAAATATGATCAGTGCGATGCTGCAAACAGAATCGGTTACCTCGAAGAGGGTAAAATGGTTGTAGGTGCAGGTTGGAATGGTGCATACTATGTTACAGATTACGGCAAAAACATCGAGAAGCTTGACAGCGTATTCTACTGTAAGACTATCGGCTATGGTGCTCCTGAAAAGGAAGATGGTATAAATACACTTTATATGTATGGTAAGCCAACTGAAGAAGATACAGAAGGCGTATATCGTTCTACAGACGCAGGCAAAACATGGGTTACTATCAATACTGAAAGCCTCTATGGCGGTACAGGCAACGGCAACTTCCTAGTTGGTGATATGAATACATTCGGCACTGTTTATATGTCAACAGTTGGCTGTGGTATTGTTTATATGGAACTCAACAATGGTTCCGGTCCTATTGAAACAACTACAACTACCGGCACAACAACTACTACCGGTGATACAACTACCACTACTACTAATACAACTACTTCTGTTACTGCAACAAGTTCTGATTCTACAGAAACAACTACAAAAACAACAACATCCGGTCAAATTGATGACGATGTATATTACGGTGACTTGAATCTTGATAAGACCATTAGTATGATAGATATTGTTTACCTTAACAAATATATAGCAGGAGTATCTACATTGAATGAACAGCAGGAAAAAAATGCAAACTGCTATGCTGCTGATACTGAGATCAATGCACAAGATTCCACTGCTCTTATGAATCGTATTTCACAAGCAATTGATTCACTGCCTGTATTTTAAAAAATACTAATTGAAATTAAGGAGATGTGTAGATATGGATCCAAATCAGTATATGAGTAAACATCAAGCCAAACAAACCAAACAAGAACCTAGACATATTGAAAAAATTCAAACTCCAAACAATGCACCCAAATCACCATATTCCTCTTCGGCACGCAAACAATCTACACGCACTATAAAAACAAACGGTAAACTTTGCATATCAGCAAAACGTTTCTTCGGACAAATACTCATTGATCATTGGGTAATAAAAATAAACGGAGAACAAAAGGAACTTCCGTTTGGTCGCAGTAAATTGACATTAGATCTGCCAGTCGGAGTATATCTTGTAACAGCGTACACACCTTATCTTGGTATGCACTGCATGAGAGTTACTGCGGATATAGAGATTCGCCCGGGTCAAACCACACACATTTTCTATCAGACAGTATTTAATATATTCAAAAATGGAATCATGAAGCAAAATTTTGCTGCTAAAAGTTGATTTTTTAAGATGAGAATATAATAGAACAGCGGCGGTTGTGAGTAATATCACAGCCGCCGCTTTCATTTAATTTAGGCAATTTATATATAAATCGCAATACGATATAAGAAGAGAAGTTAGTCTTTAAGATTTACTATTTGATCGCCAAATTTAATGGCAGTGATAGTTTCAGGATCAACTGGCATTGTATATCGAAATAGAACATCTGTTTTTTTGGTGAAGGTCATGCCGCCATCTAATATGCAGCCTATTTCCACTCCACCATCGGTTATTACCTTGACAGGTATAGTATTGAAATCCAAACAATTTGTACCAGTTTCGCCATAGATTCTCATGCAAAAGGCAGAAAGCTCTGCTTTGTCTGCATAAAATAACTTTTTCAATTTCAGAACATCTATCTCTTTGCTTATAGTTTCATCTATAGAATAACGTACTACTTTTGCATTTTTCTCTATATCAACATTAAATGAAAAACAACATTTATCACTTTCATAAAGTTCAATCTTATCCATGTCCTTACCCTTATCTTTTCTTCTTGCTTCATACAGCGACATATCCACCGCCATATCGCTTGTTTTAATTGGTTCGTTAGTTGTTGCCATTATCCAGACAAAATATGAACCGTCATCCTGAAGGACTTCAGAACTGCTTACATTGATTATGTCAAGCTCCTTATTCCCGCTTTTAATAGTGCGTTCATCTCCGGGAAGTATGTATTCTATCTGATTTGGCGACTTTTCCGGAGTATACTGCAATGTAAAATATAAAGCTGTTCCATCACTTATTGCACCTATAGGCTTTATATTGCTGCTGTTATAACCCGATGAATTGAAATTAGTAATTTCTCCCATGCAATCCTGTGTTAAGCTGTATAGCTTATCCTTATATTCAGGGTCTAAAACAAGCTTTTCTGATTCATAAGTAAAACCCTTTCCGGAAAATATCTCTAAAAGCCAATTGTGTCCATTAAATCCATTAAAAGCAGATACTGTAATCGTACTCACCATAACAATGCTAAAACAAGCAGCCATAATTGCTGTAAAACATTTAGATCTTCTGCGTGATTTCATATTGATAGTCTTCTCATTATCAAATGACATAGCTTCTGCTTTTCTTAAAATATCCTCCTCACAGGAATTCGGCATTTTTATGTGTGACATTGTAGTCTGAAATAACTTCTTTTCCATAATAGAAACCTCCTTGCTTCTCAAGTTGTTTTTTAAGTCTTTTTCTGCCACGGTCAAGCTGCGTCTGGATTGTAGATTGATTTATATTCATAATTGATGATATTTCTTTTACTGAGTATTCCTCATAATAATACAGCAGGATCACGATGCGATATTTGTAAGGCAATTCAAAAACCGCATGATAAAGTCGACTTTCTTCAGTTGTAAACACTTCCATTGAAGGCAAATTTTCAGGCATATCTTCTCTTCTGCCCTGCCAAAAAGATTTTTTTAAATTACAGCAGGCATTTAGAGTCACTCTTATAAGCCATGCCTTTTCTGATTCTGAATCCTTAAATGAGTCTTCATGAAGATAGAACTTTAGAAATGTATCCTGAGAAATATCTTCAGCATCGGCTTTATTTTTAAGATATGTAAATGCTATTCTATATACCATATCCTTGTAAAGTTTGAGCTTATCCTGAAAATCCTGTTTATCCATGGCATTCACTTCCTTTCCATTTCTTGAAGTACTTCATAAATAAAACAAGTGAGATACGCAAAATATCTCACTTGTATGAAAAAATATTCAATTTATTGCAAATTATTTTACCGCTTTTTAGGTACTGCATAAAGATTCGTTTCCCACGCCGGTATATACAGCTGATGACGAATGTAAATATCATAATTCGGATTAAGTATCTTTATAAGCAGCGGCAAAGAGAATATGTCCTCATTGCGGTGATAAAGCGATACCATAAGACGTGGAGAATATTTGGCGATCGTCTGAGCAGCACCCCATAGTGCTTCACGTTCACAGCCTTCCACATCCATTTTAATTATAGTAGCCGGTCTTCCATCAAGTATGCTGTCTACCGAACGTGCCTCAATTGACTGTCCCAACGCTGATACAGCAGACTGTCTGCCTGCCTTTGTAGAAAAAGGAACTTCAGTGTCAGTACACCATGCAACAGCATTATAAATACTCACATAGGGCATATCAGCAGTGCATTTACGCAGCTTTTTAAAATTCTTACGATCCGGTTCAACGCCGTACATACGTACATATTTGCCATTTGTAAATGACAAAACCTCTTCAATAGTATCGCCGTTATACGCACCTAGATCAACATATGTTTCGTTCTGTGTAACTTTTATAATATTACGATATATATCTTCTTTTGGAGTGGTTACTTCCATAAGATAATGTATCTTGCCGCTTATTTTGAAATTGATAATATTTGCATATACTTTCTTTGAAAAATCATCTGCGAGCATATCATATACCTGCTGGATTTCGTCAGCGTGTTCTATACAGTATTTATATGTAAATAATCCGCTGCCTGCAACAGGAACGTCCGGCACAAGAAGTGTATGACGTTCTGCAATATCAAGCAGCTTATCCACCAATGATTGATAACCTGCCGCAAATGCAAGTACTATAACAAAATCATCAACCTGTTCTTCAATTTCGGAAAGCTTCCGAACCTTGTAGCCTGCAAAAGAATGGCCTCTTACAAAATCATCGCTGGCGAAGATGCCTGCCAAAGGAATACTTTTTTCTCTAAAGACACGCATAATTTTATCTGCACCATCGCCCATGCCATAAATAAAAATCGGACGTGTTTCTGCCTTGAGAACATCCCAGACAGTTTGTTTTTCCGTAATAAATGAAAGCATGTTTAGGAACTCCTTTATCTATCTATATGAATCCGTGGGCAGCGTTTTTATTCTTCGCTGCTTCTGACACCTCCATGTGATCTGTGTAGCTGTAAATCTGTACTTGCTACAGATTCTTAATAAAAAACATAAATAAAAATAAAACCAGGCTAAAGCCTAAACTTATACATGATCATCATGGTCACAATCTCCATCAGCTTCTCCTGCCGAACCTATCATATCCCTGCCTCTAATAGAATAGCGGTCACGATATTGGCTGACATATGAACCTATGAGGTCGGAAACCTCTCGTGGACATTTGACGGAAACAATGTGCTTTTCGGGAGTATCTGCATCCTTACAGAATAAGACTACAGTACCACATCCGAATATACGCTGCCATATACTTCTGCTTAAACTTTTATCAACTATACGATAAAGCTCAACTTCATCTTCATGAACACTCAAAATACCGGTTCTGGTTATAATCCTGTTTTCTGTCAGATAATATCTAGTAAATGAAATAGGCAGACCAAAAATAGTCCTCTTCTTATCACTCCAGATATAATCAATATGTTTGTCCTTTTTAGACATTGCATAAACACTCCCTTCATTATAATTTAAAACAAAATCTTGCTGCACCTCTAATAAGAGGCTATATATATAATATATATTTTACCACAAAACAGCACTGATTGTCAATTATATTCCCGTGAATTATTATAGCACACCTGCAAAAAAGCATATTTTTGTATGTTTTCTACAAATAAAAGTTACCTATATAAAGAGAAGAAATGAGAAAAATACGTGATAAAAGTGAAAGGTTTAGGATAATTTGTCGAGAGCT
>CALESG010000138.1 GCA_937907215.1 uncultured Ruminococcus sp. | reverse complement strand
TGCTTGTAACAGATGATAAGCATCCATCAGATATTATGAACAATGGACATATTGACAGCATTATAAGAAAAGCAGCTTCGCTGGGAAAATCTATAATCACCGGAATTCAAATGGCAACTATACAGGCGGCTCAATGCTTTGGACTTAAGGGCGTGGGTGCTGTAGCTCCGGGATATGCTGCAAATCTTCTAATACTTGACAGCCTTGATGAACTAAAAATAAACAAGGTATATTATAATGGAAAAAAAGTTTGCGAAAACGGCATAGCTATGCCTATAAAAAAGCCCAATATTTCTCCGAAGCTTTATGAAAGTGTTATGACATCATTTAATATGCCAATTCTAACAAAAAAGGATTTTGAAATAATTTCTAAAAATTGCAAATGCAGAACTATTGGCGTTATACCAGGTCAGCTTATTACTGAAGAATTATTATATGATATAGACTTTTCTAAAAATAATGGCATTGATATAAAACGTGATATTTTAAAACTTGCAGTAGTTGAAAGGCATCATAACACAGGACATATAGGTCTTGGATTTATCCACGGAATTGGACTTAAAGAAGGAGCAATTGCTTCTTCTGTTTCTCATGATTCACACAATCTTATAATAATCGGTGCAAATGAATCGGATATGGCAATTGCCGGAAACCGTGTGCGTGAAATAGGCGGCGGAAATGTAGTTGTAAAAAATGGAAAAATAATTGCTGAAATGCAGCTGCCTATTGCAGGTCTTATAAGCAAATCTTCTGCTGAAGAAGCCGCTGCTCAAAATGAAAAGACCAAAAATATCGTCCATGAACTTGGAGTTCCAAACAATATCTCACCATTTATGAATATGGCTTTTGTAAGCCTATCTGTTATACCATCTATAAAAATGACTACGCTCGGTCTGGTAGATGTAAACTCTCAGAAACTAATATCTTTATTTGTAAACTAACACATAAAAACAGCAGTGAATACAATTATCCACTGCTGTTTTTATATTATGCCGCAATCGGTTTTACCTTACTATAAGCACGTTTTCTTACACACAAGAAACATATTACATTTGCTAAAATTGTTATTGCCCATGTTATAGTATATGATATATAAATTGATTCTACTGTATGATATTCCGGGATCTGGAATATTGTTGCTATCCAAACAAGTCTAAGTCCACATACACCTATCAGAGAAACTATTGTAGGTATTATTGAATACCCTATTCCACGCAATAAACCTACGGTTACGTCCATTATACCGCATAATGCATAAGGACTGCAAATCATTAAAAGTCTGATCATTCCGGCTTCTATAACAGGTTGACTATCAGAATATATTCCAAGCAGCGGCTGACCAAATAATACTACAGCATTTCCAAAAACAAGTCCTACTGTTGTTACGCAGCAAAGTGCTGTTAAGAATATACGATTTATACGCTTATGATAACCTGCACCATAATTCTGGCTGACGAATGAAATTGTAGCCTGATGGAAAGCATTCATTGCCATATAGACAAATCCTTCAATATTTGCAGCAGCGGAGTTTCCGGCTATAACTGTTTTTCCAAAAATATTGATAGATGACTGTATAACGACATTTGACAAAGCAAATATTACTCCCTGAAAACCTGCCGGCAAACCTATACGCAAAATAACAACAAGTATCTTCTTGTCAATATGAAGCTTTTTAAAACTAAACTGTATTCCTCCTGTTTCTTTCATAAGGCATCTGATTATAAGAACTGCTGAAATAGTTTGGGAAATTATAGTAGCAAGTGCAACACCTGCAACATCCATACGAAAAACTATTACAAATAAAAGATTTAATATAACATTTATTATTCCAGCAATAAACAAATAATAAAGCGGTCTTTTAGTATCGCCAACAGAACGAAGTATGGCACTGCCAAAATTATAGATCATATTAGGTATCATTCCTGCAAAATATATTCGCATATAAATGGACGCAAGATCGCATACTTCAGGCGGAGTTTGCATTAAAACAAGAATCTGCTTTGCAAACAAAAGACCGATTACCGTAAGTATAAAACCACTTATTGCACTCAATGATATAGCTGTATGTACAGTTTTACTGAGTTCATTATTTGATTTGCTTCCATAAAATCGTGCGGCTGTTACATTTGCACCTACTGATAAACCAAGAAAAAGATTTGTTAAAAGGTTTATAAGTGCTGTAGTAGAACCTACTGCTGCAAGAGAATTATCACCTGCAAATTTTCCTACTACTACTACATCGGCAGCGTTGAACAAAAGCTGTAAAATACTTGACAGCATAAGAGGTACTGCAAAAAGCAGCATTTTCTTTAATATTCCACCGCTGCACATATCTATTTCGTACTTTTTACTATTCGCCTTCATAGCAATCTCTCCTTATCATTTCTTTCTTATTTATAAATTATATTATAACATCACAAAATTTAATTGTCAATCAAATAAAAAAGCAATAAAATAAATACAGCTGCATTTGACAATGTAAAATATATATGATAAAATTATAGTCAATATAATATAAATAGAAAGGACAAACCAACTATGAATATTTCACCATATTGCAGAAATATTTACTACTATGAAACAGACCGTATGGATGTTGTAAGTCATACTAATTATATTCGATGGATGGAAGAAGCACGAATAGACTTTATGAAAAAAATAGGCATTCCATATCATGAGATAGAAAAATCAGGATTCATGCTGCCTGTTTTGGAAGTTGAATGCAAGTATAAAAAATCACTCACCTATGGTGACAGCTTTTGCATTTATTCTAAGATAACAGAATATAATGGTTTTAAAATGAGTATTTCTTATGAAATATATAATAAAGAAACAAATCAATTATGTGCAGCTGCAAAGTCAAGTCATTGTTTTACTGATAAAAATATGAAACCACTGAGAATTACAAAAAAAGCTCCTGAGCTTCATAGAGCGTTTACAGATGCAATGAATGTTACATTTTCTAAATAATATAAAATCCGCAAAATGCATGAATTTATTTATCTTCATCATTATGCGGATTTATTTTTATAAACTTTTATAGGTTAAGATAAGGCTTTAAATACTGTCCTGTATACGATTCCTTGCACATTGCAACTTCTTCAGGAGTACCGGCTGCAACAACAGTTCCGCCACGTGTTCCTCCTTCGGGACCAAGATCAATTATATAATCTGCAACTTTAATAAGATTAAGATTATGTTCTATCACAAGTATAGTATTTCCAGAATTAGCAAGCTTTTGAAGTACGTCTACAAGCCTGTGAACATCAGCAGTATGAAGTCCTGTAGTAGGCTCATCAAGTATATAAATAGTCTTGCCTGTAGAACGCTTTGAAAGCTCTGTTGACAACTTTACACGTTGAGCTTCGCCGCCCGATAAAGTAGTTGCAGGCTGACCAATTTTTATATATCCAAGTCCTACTTCCTGCAAAGTTTTTAATTTTCTTGCGATCTTTGGATGCTGCTCGAAAAATTCTACTCCTTCGTCAACTGTCATCTCAAGTATATCATGAATGGTCTTTCCACGATATTTTACCTCAAGTGTTTCATGATTATATCTTCTGCCATTACACACATCACATGGAACAAATACGTCAGGAAGAAAATGCATTTTTATTCTGAGTATACCATCACCCTGACAGGCTTCGCAGCGTCCGCCTTTAACATTAAATGAAAAACGTCCGGAGGTAAATCCTTTTGCTTTTGCTTCATTAGTTTTAGCAAACAATTCACGTATATCAGTAAATACACCTGTATACGTAGCCGGATTTGAACGTGGTGTTCTACCTATAGGTGATTGGTCAATTGCAATTACTTT
>CALESG010000137.1 GCA_937907215.1 uncultured Ruminococcus sp. | reverse complement strand
GACGGCGACCAGCATTTTTGAAAAATTGCTGGACCAAAAAACTTTTATTGATTTATGAAAATTATTACATTGATATATTTATGAAAGATACGTGTAAATGTATGGAAACACTTGCTTTTTTCTATCAAAAGCATTATAATGATAAATGTGGGTTTATCCCTCTGTAATAATAAAAGTAAAATGTAATACACAAATGGAAAGGATAATATTTTATGAAGGATACAAGAAAATTAAAAAGAACAGCCGCAGCTTTTGCGGCGGTCATTGCAACAGCATTCCCACTCTGCGGTAATATGACTGCCTCAGCTACAACTGTAGGTGATGTTATAGGAGCTGCTTATGCAGCCGGATGGCCGGACTGGATGATCCAAGAGGCTATCAATACTTATTCAGGCGGCAATTATACATCTGAACAGTGTGACAGGGCAATCTCTATGATCTATCAGTATGACGAAGAGGTAGCAAAGCAAATTGAAGAACAATATGGCATAAAAGGACCTGTTGCCTCTACTACAACTGCTGCACCTGATAGCGGCAAAACAACGGCAACTACTACCGTTACAACAAAGCGTAAGAATGACGATAAGTTTATAAACGCATCACTTGAAGAAAAGAAAGAGTATCTTGATTCTATGACTGAAAAGGAAAAGAAGGAATTTATAAACTCTATGACTCCAAGTGAACGAAACAGCATTATTAAGCTGCTTAGTGCTGAGGATAAGGCAAAGCTGCTTGCAAATTTCATGGACGTTGGCAAGGAATTTGGTATAAGTTTTAATATAGATGAGCTTTCAGGTGATAACCTTGTAGTAAGTGCCGTTGATGAAAACGGAAAGCTTATAAACGTTACATCTATGAGTATGACAGTTGATCCTACAGGATATTCATATACAGTTCCGATCGTAATATCCGGTGCTATGCTTATCTTGTCAGTAGGAGGAATAGCTTTTATAACAAAATCAAAGAAAAATAGGGAGTAAAAATATATATGACCCAAAATAAAAAGACAAAACTTCATAGCACACATGAAGGCAAACATAATGAGCAGCATATGAGCCGGTTTGTAAGTCTTATTCTTCCAATATTTATACTCATATTGTGTATAGGAATTGCAATTCCCGTGTTGATAAAGCCATATGAAAAGCTGTCAACATTCACTAAGATAGCATTTATGGACGATATGAAAAACATAAGCGGAAGTGGTTTGGAAGTTGTAAATAATAATATTGATAAAAATTACAGCGGCGAAACTTATTCAAAGGGTAAGGTAACTATACCTGTATTCGGTGAACAATATGCAGTTCTGGAGATTGGATCTATAGGACTTTCAGTTCCGGTTTATTGGGGAAGCAATGCGGAACTTTTAGAGCTTGGTGCTGTACAAACTACATCTTCGACCGCTGCTGGTTCAGGCGGCAATGTCGTTATAGACGCTCATGTAAATACATTCTTTAATGAGCTTAATAAGGCTGCTGTGGGCGACAAAGTCACTCTATATACTCAGTACGGACAATTCACATATGAGGTATCAGAGCTTATTGAATTTAATGCAAATGATAAAAAATATGTTCTTCCGGCAAAAGAAGAAAAACTCACACTATATACTTGTGAAATGCAGGTATTCGGTTCATCTGAAAAGCGTGTGGGTGTTGTATGCAAACCGACAGACATGGTATATTATAATCCGGAGGAGTCAGAATAATGAGCAAGAAGTATATTATAGTAAGAATTATTTTGACAGTACTGCTTTCTTTTTGTATTGCAGGTTATATTTTATTTTCCGCAGCTGATTCTATATTAAGTCTGCCTAAGGTATATACTGATATTATACAAGATGAAAAGCTTGCTGATAAGGCATATGATGCAATTGAAAGTGACTTTAAAAAACAGTATAATACAACAGCAATTCCAGCAGAAGTTTATATGGAAGCTATAGATCCACAATGGCTTGAAAAGGAAATGTGTAAGCGTGCAGATATATATATTGATTATATTGACGGCAAAGAAGCTGATTATTTAACAGATTACAGTACACTTGAGAAAAGCATAACAGACTTTTTCAATGAATATGCAGAGTCTATTAACTATAAGCCCGATGATGCATTTGATAAAAAGCTTGATGAAACTATAGTGAATGCGAAGTCAACTATAGAAAATCGCATTGACGCTTTTTATATGAATACACTTAAAAGCAATGGTTATCTTGATAAGATACGCAAATATACTCCTTTTATTGGTGTGTTTAACTGGATTTTATTTGGTGCCTCTATGTTTTTATTTGTGGTGTTTATGTTCATTGAAAGAACAAGAAACTGGAGAAGACTATACTGGTCGGGAACAGGTATGTTTTGCGGAGGTATGCTGACAGCCGTTCCATGTATATATCTTCTTTGTACTAATGTTATAAATGGCTTCGCAGTAAAAGATCCGATCATATTTACTGCTGTTACAAATCTTCTTGAAAACGGACTTCAGCGTATTATGAGCAAATCAGTACTTTTTATAGTTTTGGGTATAATTATTATAATATTAAATGCTGTATTTTGTAAGAAGAAACAGTCTGTTGCTTCAGATAATCAATAAATAATAACATCAATAGTAAAAGCTTTTTGCAGTGATGCCATAACAGGCAACTGCAAAAAGCTTTTTGTTTTATACTGTTTTATACTAATTTTCATTCCAGTCAGGTTTCAGTCCTGCTGCAATACATGCATAATATCTTAAAATACGCACTGCATCGTCAATGTCTATACGTCCGTTACGGTTTGTGTCAGCAGCATAACGACTAAGCATATTTAATTGTTCATTGTCACTAAATTTAGGTTCAAGACCAGCTGCAATACATGCATAATATTGAAGCACAGCCGTTGCATCTTCTATACTGATCTTTTGATTGCCGTCACAATCTCCAAGTGAATATGCCGGTATAGAAGTATTGATTGTAGTACTTGTAGTAGTAGTTGTTGTTGATGCTGTTGTGCTTGTAGTAGTTACAGTCGTTTCAGTGGTACTTTCAGTAGTGCTTTCAGTAGTAACGGGCGGTTTTACTTGATTATTCTGCCACGCTAAAATAGGGAATTGCTCACCGTTTATAAAAGCCTCACCAAGCTTTGAACTTAAGTTGCCTATAAGTGTTTCATGGGAAATAACGCTTGAATTTTCTGCAAAATCATTATTAGCTATGCTGTCTAAATAATAGCAGTTTTCACAGAAAATATCTTTTTCACCGCTTATTCCACCGACTTGATTTCTATCTGATTTAACATTTCCTATATTATAGCTGTTGCTGATTTTACTGCTGCTTTTTACTGAACCTGTAATTCCGCCTGCAATTGCTCTTCCGTAAACTTCTCCGATGTTGTATACATTATTTATAGAACCTTCGTCTATATATCCGCATATTCCGCCTGATGCTGTGGCACTGCCTGACCTGCCGGAGTTATAACATTCACTTAAATTACTATATATACATTCGCCTGTAATACCGCCTGAACCCTTTCCACCGGAAATAGAACCGTTGTTGCCGCACTTCTGAATACATCCGCCTATAGTAACGCCTGTAATTCCACCGGATATATAGTAGTCTGAACATACTTTAGCATTATTCTGACAATTTGTAATTTGAGCGTAGTTATTGTAAGCACAAATTCCGCCTGCATATCTGTTAAGTGCATATATATAGCTGTTATCAAGTGTAAAATTTTTGATTTCCGAGCCGCTGCCTATGTAGCCGAAAAATCCGGCTATATTATCGCATTCTAAACTATACACACCTGAAATAGTATATCCGCAGCCATCAAAAATTCCCTTAAAAGGTGTTGAATATGTAAGTCCTATAGGCTGCCAGCTTTTTTCAGGTATATTTTTTCCATTTATCCATTCGGTAGAATCTTCACCGGGGTGAAAGTCAATATCAGAGCCAAGGTATATTGTTTTGCCGGCGAAATTATCTATCTCTTCGTTTACAAGTTTAGAAAGACCTGTGAGCTGGTCGGGAGTTGTAAGGGTGAATTCAGAAACTGATGTATTATACCAGCTTGTATCAGCATTGCCGTCCCAAGATTCAGCACCGTATACAGTCATAACATTAAAGTTAAAACTGCAAATCGCAATAGATGCCGAAACGGCAGTACATATTGCTTTGTTAAAAATATTCTTTTTCTTCATAATTAAAATCCTATTAAATTCTGTCAAAATCTTAAATGTTGTCTATTGTGTCACTTTATGAATGTTATTATACATCGCCTTGCACAATAAGTCAACGATTAATAATGTCAATAAAGTCTTTTTCTCCATTTTGACAGTAATAAAAAACAATTGAAAAGTGTATTTATGATTTATTTGTATGCTGTTGGCATACTATATTGTCTGTAATATGGATTTGCAAGGACAACACAATAAATATTGTTATATATAAGACTAAATGTTACGCAAATGTAAAAAAACGTCTGCCGCTCTTGACGAATTTAGCAGACGTGATATAATAGTATTAGCACTCAAAGACGAGGAGTGCTAATAAAGAGAAAAAGGAGCTTTTATAATGGAACAGAAACAATTTAAAGCAGAGTCTAAACGACTTCTGGATATGATGATTCATTCAATTTATACACACAAGGAAATCTTCCTGCGTGAGCTTATTTCTAATGCAAGTGATGCTATAGATAAACTTTATTTCAAATCATTGACTGATGACAGTGTCGGTATGTCTAAATCAGATTTTAAAATCCGCATTGCTATAGATGAAGATGCAAGAACTCTTACAATATCCGATAACGGTATTGGTATGACTAAGGAAGAGCTTGAAAATAATTTGGGTATTATTGCAAACAGCGGTTCTCTTAAGTTTAAGAGTGAAAATCAGCTTTCTGAAGACAGCCAGATTATCGGTCAGTTTGGTGTAGGTTTCTATTCTGCATTCATGGTTGCAGGCAAGGTTACAGTAAAGTCACGTGCATTTGGTTCTGATACAGCTTATATTTGGGAATCAGAAGGCACTGACGGATATACTATTGATACTTGCGATAAGGAAACTGTTGGTACAGAGATAACCTTGGAGATCCTTCCGGATGAAAAGGACGGAGAAGAAGGCGGCGAATCTTACAGCGATTATTTGAATCAATATCGCATTCAGACGCTTGTTAAGCGTTATAGTGACTATATCAGATTCCCTATAGTTATGGATATGAAAAAGAATCGCAGAAAGCCGGACGCTAAGGAAGATGATCATAGTGCAGAGGCTTATGAAGATTATATAGAAGAAACAACTCTCAATGGCATGATCCCTATCTGGCGTAAGAATAAGAATGAACTTACAGATGATGATTACAATAATTTTTACAAAGATAAGTTCGGTGATTACTCCGACCCTTTGGCACATTCTCATGTGCATAACGAAGGTATACCGACTTATGATGCACTGCTTTATATTCCTTCACGTGCACCATATGATTTCTATTCAAAGGAATATAAAAAGGGACTTCAGCTTTATGCAAACGGCGTTTTGATCATGGACTGCTGCGAAGACTTGCTGCCTGATTACTTCAGCTTTGTAAAGGGACTGGTTGATTCTGAAGATGTTTCACTTAATATCTCAAGAGAAATGCTTCAGCATGATGCACAGCTGAGAATTATTGCAAAGAGTGTTGAACGTACTGTTAAGAATGAACTTACAAGAATGATGAAGAATGACCGTGATAAGTATGAGGAATTCTACAAGGCATTTGGACTTCAGCTTAAGTATGGCGTATATTCCGATTATGGTATGCATAAGGATGTACTTCAGGATCTGCTGCTGTTCACATCATCTAATGACGGCGATCCGCTTACTTCTCTTGCAGAATATGTTGACAGAATGCCTGAAGGTCAGGAATATATTTATTATGCAGCCGGTGAAACTTTGGCAAGAGCAAAGTCACTCCCACAGGTAGAAGCTGTAAAGGCAAAGGGCTATGAACTTCTGTATTTCACTGATAATGTAGACGAATTTGCAATACGTATGCTTATGCAGTACAAGGATAAGAAGTTTAAGTCTGTAGCTGACAGTAACTTAAATCTTGAAAGTGAAGAAGAAAAGAAGGCACTTGAAGAAAAGTCTGAAAACAGCAAGGAAATGCTTGAGAGTGTTAAGAAAGCACTTGAAGGCAAGGTAAATAATGTAAAGCTTTCAAGCAGACTTAAGAATCATGCAGTATGTCTGTCAAGCGAAGGCGAGATCACCATGGAAATGGCAAAGACTCTGAACGCAATGCCGGGAGCAGATCAGAAAATAAATGCACAAGTAGTGCTTGAGATAAATCCGGAGCATAATGTATATGACAAACTTATGTCACTCAGTGGCAGTGATGAGGATAAGCTTAAGAAGTATAGTGAACTTATGTACTATCAGGCACTGCTTATAGAGGGCATGCCGATTGAAAATCCGTCAGAGTTTGCAGAGCTTATATGCGATCTTATGTAATGCATAATATGATAAGAATTTATTCTATGGTGTGTTGAGCGGTAGTGTCAACACACCATAAATAAAGCATCTGCTTTAAGGTGAAAATACAAACCTTAAAGCAGATGCTTTTTTAATTTTAATTTTCATTATCGTTTTCTTTTATCGGCAGTCTGTAGAATAACTTGTTAAGTGCATATATTTTCTTTGCAAGTTTTTGTGTGAATGAGCCTTTTTTAACTCTGTATTGCCAGTTGCCAGAAGCTGTAGCCGGTATGTTCATTCTGGCATCAGCACCTTCGTTCAAAAAGTCCTGAATTTGTGCAACGGCAAGTTCACCGGTACTGCTCCATACAGCTCTTATCATTGCTTCCGGCAGATCTTTTCTATCCTTTACCCTTAGGTATCTTTTAGCAAATGATACAGACTTAGAGCCAAGAGAATTTGCCCAGCCGTTTAGCGTTGCATTGTCATGAGTTCCGGTATATACAATGCAATTGCTTGATTTGTAATTGTGCGGAAGATCACCGCAGCTTGAATCACCGTCAAATGCAAACTGCAATATTTTCATTCCCGGATAACCGCAGGCATCGAGCATTTCTCTTACTTCCGGAGTAATAAAGCCCAGATCTTCTGCTATAATTGACATTTCGCCAAGAGATTTTTTAGCAGCCTCAAAAAGTGCAGTATTTGGACCTTTACGCCATTCGCCTATTTCTGCGGTCGGATTTCCGTATGGTATTGCATAGTAACTTTCAAATCCTCTGAAGTGGTCGATTCTTACAGTATCATAAAGTTCTATAGCACTTCCAAGACGTTTTATCCACCACTTGAATCCGGTCTTTTTATGATATTCCCAATCGTAAAGAGGATTGCCCCAGAGCTGACCTGTTGCAGAAAAGAAATCCGGCGGACAGCCTGCGACATCTGTAGGAATACGTTCTTCATCAAGGCAGAAAAGTTCCGGGCTTGTCCAAACGTCTACACTGTCATATGCAACATATATCGGAATATCGCCTACAATAGATATTCCCTTTTCATTGCAGTATGATTTAAGCTTTGCCCATTGTGAATAGAACCAATATTGTATTACACAATAAAAGCCTATATCATCTGCATATTCTTCTCTTGCGTCTGCTACAGCCTTTTCTTCAAACATTGAAATAGGCTTTTCCCATTCCTGCCAAGGTTTTCCGCCGTGAGCGTCTTTAAGTGCCATAAACAGTGCATAGTCATATATCCAGTCTGATTTTTCTTTCAAAAACTTTTTATAGTTTGAATTTTTCTTATCAAAGCGTTCATATGCCTTACGTAGTACCGGAAAAACATTATAATAAATCTTTTCGTAATCAACACGCAATGGATCGCAGCCCCAATTTACATTTGAATATTCAGATTTTTCAAGCAAGCCATCTTTTTCAAGCGTTTCAAAGTCTATAAAATATGGATTGCCTGCATGAACTGAAAATGACTGATAAGGAGAATCACCGTAGCTTGTGGGAGATATTGGAAGTATCTGCCATACGGAAACACCGCTTTTTTCCAGAAAGTCTGCAAAGTCGTATGCTTCTTTTCCAAGTTTTCCAATGCCGTAATCAGAAGGCAGACTTGAGATATGCATTAAAATTCCGCTTTTTCGCATAAATTATATTCCTTTCATTATGCTGCATAAAAAGCAGCTTATTTATAATAATAGTAGTAATAAAATAGAAGCCGTTTGAAAACTCGTTCAAAGGACGGGCTTTAAAAAGATTCCAGAGGTGCTTATGAAGAAACGTATTCATATATATGAACTTATATTTATATTTTTGCTTGGCTCACTTATATATAGTCTTATTGAAATTATATATCGTGGTTATACTCATTGGACGATGACCATTTTAGGCGGAGTGTCTGGTTCAGTACTGTACTGCATATCTACTGATAGTGAACCGCTTATTTTCAAAGCAATTTCTGGAGCTTTTATGATAACCGCTTTCGAAATGGTTACAGGAGTAATGGATAATATTATTTTAGGATGGTCGGTGTGGGATTATTCCAATATACCGCTTAATCTTTTTGGTCAAATTTGTCTTCCGTTTTCTATTATGTGGTTTTTGATTTCTTTTCCCGCAATTTTTATCTGCCGTGCAGTGAGAAAAAGATTTGCACTTTTTTAGGATGATCTATATTTTTAAGAAATTGGCTGTTGCAGAAATTTGAGTTGCAACAGCCTTTTTGTTGTTGTTTTCATTTACAAGACAAGCATATTGTTCTCTTGCAGGGGACGTTGTACAATTTAAATGGTAAAAAAAGTGAAAGTTAGAGGTCGTAGGGCGACCCGGCTAGCGCCAGCTCGTTATCTTTTCTTAGTTTTAATTTCTTCGATAAGCTTTTCTACAAGCTCTTCTTGAGTCATGCTGCCAAGGTCGCCGTCTTTACGGCTTCTTACTGCCACTGTATTTTCAGATACTTCATTGTCGCCCAGAGTGATCATATAAGGAACCTTTTCCATAACAGCCTGACGAATCTTATAACCAACCTTTTCAGCACGGTTATCAACTTCGCAGCGGATTCCGGCAGCCTCAAGTTTATGGAGAAGTTCATAAGTATAATCAAGGTGACGGTCTGCAATCGGGATAAGTCTTACCTGTTCAGGAGCAAGCCAGAGCGGCAATGCACCGGCATATCTTTCAATGAGATATGCAAGTGTTCTTTCATAACATCCCATAGATGTTCTGTGAATGATATAAGGTCTGCGTTTTGAACCGTCTACATCTACATATTCCATACCAAATTTTTCAGCCAGCAGCATATCGATCTGTATTGTAACAATAGTATCTTCCTTGCCGAATACATTCTTATACTGAATATCAAGTTTCGGTCCATAGAATGCAGCTTCATCAATGCCGATAGTATAGTCAACATTCAAGTGGTCAAGAATCTTGCCCATGATACTTTGTGCTTCTTCCCACTGCTCGGCTGTGCCTTCATACTTATTCTTAGGATTTGCAGGATCCCACTGTGAGAAACGGAATGTGCAGTCCTCAAGCATACCGAGTGTGTCAAGACAGTATTTAGCAAGTTCCAGACAGCCTTTGAATTCTTCTTCCAGCTGTTCGGGACGTAAAATCAAATGTCCTTCGGAAATAGTAAACTGTCTTACACGAATAAGACCGTGCATTTCACCGCTGTCTTCGTTTCTGAAAAGTGTAGATGTTTCGCCCAGACGCATAGGAAGATCACGATAAGAACGCTGACGGTTAAGGAATACTTGATATTGGAACGGACAGGTCATAGGACGCAGTGCAAAGCATTCTTTTGTTTCATCATTAGGATCGCCGAGTACAAACATACCATCAAGATAATGATCCCAGTGACCTGATATTTTATAAAGGTCTGACTTTGCCATAAGCGGAGTTTTTGTAAGGAGATATCCTCTCTTTTGCTCTTCGTCTTCGATCCATCTCTGGAGCAGCTGAACAACTCTAGCACCCTTTGGCAGAAGAATAGGCAGTCCCTGACCTATGCAGTCAACAGTTGTGAAATATTCAAGTTCACGTCCAAGCTTATTGTGATCACGCATTTTAGCTTCTTCACGGCGTTTTAATTCTTCTTCAAGCTGTGCAGCTTTTGGAAATGCTGTTGCATAAACACGGGAGAGCATTTTATTTTTTTCAGAACCTCTCCAATATGCACCTGTACATGACAGAAGTTTGAATGCTTTTACTGTGCCTGTACTCATAAGGTGAGGACCTGCACAAAGGTCGATAAATTCTTCCTGCTGATAGAATGAAATAGGTTCTCCCTTTGATACGTGTTCTTCGCAAAGTTCTACCTTATAAGGCTCCTCCATTTCTTTTAGCTTTGCAACAGCTTCTTCCGGTGAAATTGTAAATGCATTAAGCGGGATATTAGCCTTGACTATTTTTTTCATCTCAGCTTCGATTTTGTTTAGATCTTCTGTTGTAAAAGGTTTTTCTAAATCAAAATCATAATAAAAACCGCCGTCAATCGCAGGACCGATAGCAAGCTTTGCATTTGGATAAAGTCTTTTTACAGCTTGTGCAAGAATATGAGATGCTGTATGCCAAAAAGTCTTTTTACCTTCTTCGGAATCAAATGTCATTACTTCAAATTCACAGTCTGAATCAATAACAGTTCTAATGTCCTTTACTTCACCGTTTATCTTTACGCAGCAAGCAGCTTTGTAAAGACCCATACCAATACCCTTAATTATTTCAGCAGCTGAAGAGGCTGCTTCAATTTCACGGATACTGCCGTCTTTTAGTTTTAAACTAATCATTATTATCTCTCCCTTTATTTTTAATTTTTAAAATAAATTGTTGTGAAATATTTTTATATCAAAAAAAGCCCCTTGTACATTGTGAAAATGTACAAGGGGCAATTTTACATAGAAAACCACGGTTCCACCCTAGATTTGTCTGTAAGTACAACAGACCTCATTAAACTCTGTAACGGGAGAACCCGCTGCTGATTGGGCAGACTCTGAGAATGGTATCCTTTGATTCCCGTGAACTCTCTGCTTTCAGCCTGTGGCAAAGACTCTCTTTTATGAACACTATTGGAATAAGGCGTTCTCTTCAACGCATTATGATATTAACTTTATCCGTAAACAAAATCGGGTTTCTATAAAGACTGTCGAACTGTACGTCTGACATATCTTTCATACATTATAGCATATGCATTTTGCTTTGTCAATAGTTTATTTGTATGATTTTACAAGCATATTTTTGGTATTTCTTATAACACGGGATTAAGTCCGGCGGCATATTGTGAATAGTAGCTTAAAATAGAAGAAGCGTCCTGAATATCAATATTTCCGTTTTCATTTACATCAGCAGCTTTTAGCTGTACGTCTTTATATCCGCTTATAGTGAGTCCGGCAGCATTTCTTGAATAAATATTCAGTACGTCTGTAGCATCACTTATATCGATTTTGCCATCTTGATTTACATCGCCTTTTGTATATGTATTTGGTGCAGCACCAAGATTTATAAACTTAAATCCGTTTTCCTTTGCATAAGTTTCCGCAGCAGTTCCTGCATATCCTGAAATAGTAAATCCTGAAATTTTTGCATTATAGTCTGTATCATCGCCAACATCTTTGAAAGTATATCCAAATGCCTCGTCGTCAATACGGGTAACACTTGCAGGAATAGTAATGCTTTTCAGTGCCGGACAGCGATAAAATGCCCAAGTGTCAATGGTAGTGATACCTTCGGATAGGGTAACACTTTTAAGTTTAGTACAGTTCATAAATGCACAAGCACCTATGCTGATAATATTACCGGGGATCTCTATGGATTTCAGATTATAGGACGTATCAAATGCATTGCCTCCTATATGTTTCGCTTCTGGGTCAATAGAAACTGAACTTACATCTTCCTCACATTCAACGATCCATGTTTTTGTGTTAGGCTTAAACGGACTTGTTCCGACATATTTTATTGGAGTTGTCTGATTGTTGATGCAGGCGGTTCCTATAAACGCATCAGCTCTTAATGTTTTCAGGTTTGTCGGCAGCAATACCATTTTCAGATTTCTACAACCAAAGAAAGCGTTATAGCCGATAAACTGAACGCTGTCCGGTATGGTTATTATCTTTACCGAGGTGTTATTATAAAAAGCATTGGTGTTAATGCCATATACCGCAGTACCGTTTATCTGAGCCGGAATATCCACAGTGGCTTCAGTACCTTTGTAAGAATCAATAATTATACCATTTGAGTTTTGCTGATATGTGTAATTTCC
This sequence comes from uncultured Ruminococcus sp., assembly GCA_937907215.1. Lineage (GTDB taxonomy): Bacteria > Bacillota > Clostridia > Oscillospirales > Ruminococcaceae > Ruminococcus_C. Next base: position 10,025 of record CALESG010000137.1, on the reverse strand, counting down.
ATATGCTTGCGATGTAGTAATAGGAATATCATTTACATATCTGTCTACAGCAGAAACAGGAAAACATAAATTGCCTATTCCTATGGCGGCAGATATTATACATGACAGCACTTTCTTATAAAATTTCATTTTTCATATACCCCTGTTCATCTATCTCATATCTCATTAAACTTTAGAACCTGTATGCATAATTTCTATGCAGACAGGTTCTTAGTCTTTATTTAGCCCAGAACAACTTCGATCTCATTTACATCAGCCATATCAGCAGCAAATATTTTATTTCCGCTTACAGCTTTTCCGTTCATTGTCATACTCTTGACGCCACTCTGTACATGGTCAGGATTCTTTACAACAATATTTAAGAGCTTTCCTCTAAATTTCTTTGTCATCTTGAATCCATCCCACTTAGATGGAATTGACGGATTTATTATAAGACCTTCTGCATCCGGACGCATACCGCAGATACCTTCAGTGCAGCCTACCATTACTGTGGACGCTGTACCTGTAAGCCAGTGTACGTGACTTCTTCCGGCATATGGTGATGCCTTTGACTCTGTAAACTGACCGTGAACATATGGTTCCATAACACGAATCTCAGCCTTTTCATTCATTGCAGCAGGTGAGCTTTCCATAAAGTAACGGAACGCAGCATCACCATGGCCAAGCAGAGCTTCTGCAAGGATAAGCCAACCCTGTGACTGAGAGAATATGCCGCCGTTTTCCTTTGTGTCGGCATTGAAAATATGCATGAGTGCACCGTCAAAATAATGATTTTTATAAGGCGGTTCAAGCAGCTTTGCACCATAAGGAGTATCGAGAATATCAGCTACAGACTGCATAGCTGTTTCAGCTTGTTCTTTTGAGGCAAAGCCGGAAATTACGCTCCAGCTTTGTGGGTTGAGCCACATATTAGCTTCCGGATCTTTTTTAGCACCTACGATTACACCGTCTTCACGAATACCACGGATAAATCTGTCTTCATCCCAACATTCTTCAAGTGCATTGCCGAGTTCTTTTTGTGCCTTTGTGATATACTCTGCATATTCGCTGTCGTTACGCTTTTCTGCAAGTTCATGCATCATGGACATTGCATAGTAAAGCTGGAATGCTACGAATGTAGATTCTCCCTTTTTGCCAAGTCTTAGGCAGTCGTTCCAGTCAGCGTGAAGTCCGGCAGGCATCTTGTGATCTCCCAGTCTTTCCATAGAGAATCTAATAGCATTTTTCAAATGGTCATAAACAGTATCTTCTCCGCCGTTTGCATATACGATAACTTCATCATAAAATGCAGTATTTCCGCTTTCTCCTACATACTTGTAAATAGTAGGGAAAAGCCAAAGTGCATCGTCTGCACGATATGAAGGATGTCCTGTTTCCTTAACATATTCAGGGTCATCAGGAGTATTTTCATGACCTGCATTGTGATTAAATTTAACCAAAGGCAATCCGCCGCCATTGTCGACCTGGGCAGAGAGCATAAAGCGAATCTTTTCGGCAGCCATCTCCGGATCAAGATGAATAATTCCCTGAATATCCTGAACAGTATCACGATAGCCATAGCCGTTTCTCAAACCGCAGTAAATAAGTGAAGCTGCTCTTGACCAAATAAATGTAATAAAGCACTGGTAAGCATTCCATACATTCATCATATTGTTAAATTCTTCAGAAGGTGTTTCAACAGAAAAGCTTGAAAGTTTTCCATGCCAGAAGTTTTTAAGTTCTGATACTTCAGCATCAACTTTGCCGGCTTCTTCATATGATTTTAATATAGCGTCAGCTTCTTCATTGTTTTTTTGACCCATAACAAAAATTATTTCTCTTGATTCGCCCGGCTGCAATGTTAATTCTGTCTGGATAGCGCCGCATGAGTTGGAGTTATAGTTCATAACGCCGTCACATTTGCCTGTTTCAACAGCAATCGGATTTGAGTATGTTCTATAAGATCCTATAAAGTTTGAAAGACTGCCGCAAGCAGCTGTAACATTTGCCTTAGCCATTCCAAGGAATCTTTGTCTACAGTCAGTAGCACTGTTTTCGCTTATTGTCTGCATTATCTTGTTGCCGCAGAGCTTTGTTTTGGAAATAAAAAGTGAATACTGTAAATTAACCTGATCCTGTTCATAGTTATCTTCATTTGTAAATTCTACGAAACCGAACAGAGAAAGATTTCTCACCTTATCAGAATTATTTTTTATTATTGCACGCCAAACCTCATATGTTTTTCCTGTAGGAACATAATATGTGACATCAGATGAAATTTCTGCATATTCAGCACTGATAACGGTGTATGCAGTACCGTGACGGCAGGTGCTTTTGTATGAATCAAGCGGTTTGCCTACCGGCTGCCATGAAGCAGACCAATAGTCAGCGTTATCATTATCACGAATATAGATATATCTTCCGGGAAGTGCCATTTCTGAATTAAAGCGATAGCGTGCGATTCTTCCGTTTGCACCGGATTTTACAAAACTATAGCCGGCTGCATTATTTGAAATAATAGCACCATATTCCGGAGAGCCAAGGTAGTTGCACCAAGGTGCTGGAGTGTCTGGTTTTGTGATGACATATTCTTTGTTTTCAAGATCAAAGTAACCGTATTTCATAAAAAAATACTCCTTTTATTTTATTGATTTTATGTATTATGCGATGCTCTTCACATATCATTATCCACATCATAACATGAAAAAGGAGAATTTGCAAGGGCTTTTGTAAAAAAACTATATGTATTTTTATTATTCGGTAAAAGGCTGGAAAATATGTTTTATTTCTTTACCTATAGATTTATGTAAATATCACCTGATTTTCAGTTATTATTGCTTGCAATGTTTTTAGGGTTGTGTTATAATGATAGGAGCAATTGTCATATGTGTTGAGTATATTATAATTATAATAGGAAAGGAATAAAAATATATGTTTTCTAAAAATAAACTTACAGCACTTATATTATGCGGAATGCTGTCAATTTCATCTATGGGTATGACAGCTTTTGCCGAAACCGAAACCAAAACTGCAACCACAGCTGCATCAGCTGATACAACTGATGAAACTGAAACAGAAACCGAGGAGGCTACAGAAGCACCCGAGGAAATAACTTCCGGCGAATATACATATCATATTGATGAAGAGTACGGCGGTGCTGTTATTACTGCGTATGAACCAAAGGAAAAAGATGTTGTTCTTCCAACTGAAATTGACGGCAATACTGTAGTTGGTCTGGGAGATTTTATCTTTAATAATCAGTCTAATATTGAAACAGTTACTATTCCGGTAAACGTTTGCCATATTGGTGCAAGTGCATTTTTTGGTACAAGCATAAAAGAGTTTTTTGTAGAAGCCGGTCACCCTATGTATAAAGCAGAAGACGGAGTACTTTTTTCTAAGGATGGTATTGCCATTGTTGCATATCCGCCTAAAAAAGCTGACACATCTTATGTTATTCCGGATGGTGTTGAAGAAATTTACCACGGCTGTTTTGCAAGCAATACAAATCTTAAAGAGCTTACTTTGCCGGACAGCCTTATTTACATTGATACATGGGCATTTGCATATACAATTATACAAGAGCTTGATATACCTGAAAGTGTAACTGAAATAGGAATGTATTCATTTGCATATATGAAAAGACTTACTGACATCAAACTTCCGTCCCAGATTTTGTATATCCCAAGTGCTACATTTGCCGGTTGTTCAAACCTTGAGAATGTTACTCTTAACGAAGGACTTTTAGAGATCGGTCAGGGTGCATTTGCCGGTACGGCTTTTAGAAGTATTGTAATTCCTACTACTGTTACCAATATTGGATATTGTGCATTGGGATATTCCGAAGACCTTACCACATCATACAGCACACTTAAAATATATGGACTAAGCGGTTCTATTGCTCAGACATATTCAAAAGATAGAGATGAAGAGTATGACTATGAGAATAATTTTACATTTATTGCCAAAACAGCTGATGAGATAAAATCCATGCTCGGCAGCGAAAGCGACAGCGGCAGCAGTTCTGATGAAAGCAGCAAAAGCGAAGAAAAGGCTACTGAATCAAGTGTTGTAGTGAAAGAAGAGGAAAAATCAGATTCTGCATTTATTTGGAAACTGGTTATTATACTGCTTGGTGCAGTCGTGCTTTGCGGAGGTATCGTTGCTGTAGCCGTTTCATCAAAGAAAAACAAGAAATCTGCAAATGATAATAAAGATAAGGACGATAAAAAGGAATGAACCCTATGAGGAAAAATAAGATTGGCATTATATTCGGAGCTGTACTTGCTTTTAATATGTTCTCAGTACTGCCGGTAAATGCTGAAGATGGCGTTCTTGATTATGAACAGCTTAATTATAAAATCGCAGATGACGGTCATGTTATAATAACAAACTGTTATCAGAGCGAAAAAGAGTGCGTTATTCCGGAAGAGATAGATGATGCACCTGTTACAGAAATTGCAGATGATGCTTTTTCAGAATGTTATTTTCTCGAATCCCTTACTGTTCCGGATAGTGTTAGAATTATAGGCAGACAGGCATTTTCAGCTTGTTCGGCATTGAAATATATCGAACTTCCAAGTGAGATAGATGAAATCAGAGCAGGAGCATTTGATGGTTGTTCAGTGCTTGAGAGCGTAAAATTGCCAAAGGGAATAAAAATACTTCCTGAAGCAACGTTTTATGAATGCACATCGCTTAAAAGCGTTGTACTTCCAGAAGGTCTTGAAGAGATCGGTTCAGAGAGCTTTTTTAAATGTTCATCTATTGCTGATGTAGATCTGCCAAGCAGTGTTACTACTATATCAGATTATGCATTTCAGGGTTGTCAAGCATTGAAATCTATAGATTTGCCTGAAAATGTAGAGAATATCGGCGGATATATTTTTCAGGAATGTAAATCTCTGGCAAATATTACAGTAGATGATGAAAATACTATGTTTGCTGATAAAGACGGCGTTTTGTTTACAAAGGACGGCAATACTCTTATACGCTATCCGGAAGCAAAAACAGGATCAGAGTACACTGTACCGAATGACTGCACGCAAATTGCAAATGGTAGTTTTGTAGATGCAGTGAATCTTAAAAATATAGATTTAAACAATGCAACAGTATATGGCATGGACACTTTCTTTCGCTGTACCGGAATAGAGAGTATAAAACTTCCTGATGGAACAAAAGACATCAGTTCATCAATGTTTGCATATTGTTCGTCACTTAAAGATGTTTCACTTCCGAATTCACTAAGAACGATAGGTGACTATGCATTTTATACTTGTGCAGCACTTAAGGAAATAGATATTCCAAGCGGAACAGAAGAGATAGGAGCATATAGTTTCTTTAATTGCATAGAACTCAGAGATATTCATTTGCCGGATTCTATTACAAAAATCGGTGATGGTGCAATTGGCTATTATGCAGAGTCAGAAGATACAGAGCCAAAGAAACTTGAAGGCGTAAAAGTAGATTATGACAAAAATGATGTTATATATAAATTTGTAGAGCAATATGATTTAATAGGTACAGGCAAAGGCAGCAGCAAGATTTGGATATGGATAGTATCTATAGCCGGAGCAGCAGTTCTTATAGCAGCTATTGTACTTATAGTAATTTTACGAAAGAAAGCTGCTATTCCAAAGCCGGTAGCTGGCGGAAGAACGGGCAGTGAACTGAAACGTTCAGATCAAAAAAAGAAAGGATGATCTACATGAAAAAATCAGTAAAATCTCGATTTTCAGCAGTGCTGGTTTCTGCATTTACAGCAGTTACAGTGCTGACATCATCTGCACTTGCAGCGTATGCTGAAAATACTGCAAATACACCTGAAGATAAAGAGGTAACTACATTTGACGATGGTACTCTTACATATAGTGTAATAGATGATTCAAGATTTGTAGAAGTTACAGAATGTGCGGCTTCCGCTTCTCATGTAAACATTTTGCCTAAAATTGATGGCTACACTGTTGTTTCAATTGCGGACGGTGCATTTTCGGGTTGTGACAGTTTGCAATCTGTAACATTTCCTAATAATGAGGAATTTACATCTATAGGAGCTTATGCTTTTTCAGAATGTTCATCGCTTAAGAGCGTATCTATTCCTGATTCTATAAGTGAGATCCCAATAGGTATGTTTGCGTATTGCAGCTCGCTGGAAAGTGTAACATTTGGTGATGGCGTTACATCAATAGGGGATGAAGCATTTCGTGAATGCCGTTCGCTTAAAGAAATAGAATTGCCTGATACACTTGAGGATATGGGCAACTTTGTATTTTATATGTGCATAAGTCTTGAGAATGTTGAAATACCGGATAGTCTTGCTGCTATCGGCGGATATAATTTTACAGGTTGTGTTAATATTACCGAGTTCAATATTCCGTCAACACTGCTTGACCTTGGCGATGCACCTTTTCTTGGATGCATGGGACTTACTAGTATATCAATAGATGAAGAAAATCCAAACTATATGGTAAAGGACGATGTTCTTTATAGTAAAGATGAAAAAACTCTGTATTTCTATCCACCGGCACGTGAAGATACATCATTTACAGTTCCAAGCGGAGTTGAGCATATATATGATGGAGCATTTTTTCAGTGTCAAAATTTACAGGAAGTAAATTTCCCTGATGGACTTAAATCTATTGGAAGCGGTTCATTTGATTTTTGTACCTCTCTAAGTTCTGTTGTGATTCCTGAGAGTGTAACAAATATCATGAGTACAGCATTTTCAGACTGTGATTCACTGGCAAGCGTTACATTTACAGGCTTTGACAATGAGTCAGAGGGCGAAGGTGAAAGTCTTGTAATAGGCGATCATGCGTTTTTCTCTTGTGAAAATTTAAGTGAAGTTACACTTCCTAAGAGAACAAGCAGTATAGGTGAATACGCATTTGGTGTAACTGAAATAATTGACGATTCAAACAATGCAATACCTCAGGCAGTAGAAGGCTTTATGCTAAGAGGTTTTTCAGCGGCTGAAAGTTATATAAAAGATTGCGATGTAAGTGTAGGATTCAGTCCAAGAAGTTTTCCGTGGAAGAAAATTGTATTCTGGGTATGTGCAGCAGCGATTCTTATAGTTATAGTATTTTTCTCTGTTATAATTGTAAGAAAGAATATGATGACACCTGAAGAAAAAGAAGCTCTTCGCAAGGCAAAAGAGGATAGAAAGAATTCATCACCTATGAATAAAGATTCTGACTACTTGGAAGAAGAAGCAGATGAAAGTGATGATAACTATAAGAGTATTCTTGGCGATGATGACGATGAATCAGATAAAACTGAGAATGCAGACAAGGATGAAGCAATAGGCTTTGGAGGCAAGGAAAAGTCTAAGCTTCATAATATAGGTCATGGTGAATAAAATTTTTACATTATATATAATGAATTTATGTCTGAGAAAGTAAAGACAAATTGGTGAAATTATGAAAAGTAAAATGCTTAATTGGTGCAAAGACAAAACTAAAGGGATAACTGAAAAATTATTAAAATTCAAAAACTGGCATAGTAAAAACACACTTAGATTTCCTATGACTAATTACTTTTTGCTTGCGATTTTTCCGATATTTCTGGTGTGTATGTCAGAGCTTACAGTTAATAAATATCCGAGCAAATTAGTTTTATTTATTGCAGAGCATCCCGGGATAATGTTGTTTGATGTTCTTATTATAGCATCAATATTCTGGGGACTTATGCTTATACTGCGGCGTGGTTGGCTTGCAATGTTTATTGAATCCGCAGGAGTAATGGCACTTAGTATAGCAGAGTTGTTTAAATATGGAACAAACGGCAATCACCTTATGGTTCCGGATATGCTCCTTACAGGAAACATTATTTCTCTTAAGGGATTTGCATATATCAAAATAACTGTAAGGCTGGTAATAACAGTGCTTATAGTTATAAGCTATCTTGCGGCAGTATTTATTTTCAATCCCAAAATAAACAAAAAAATAAAGCTTCCAATACGCATTGTGTCCGGTATCGCTTGTATGTCAATATGTGTTTGTTTTGTAGTATTTCCAAGTTTTTCAGCACCAATATATAAATTCTTTGGTGTTGACACAAGTTCAGCTGATAATACTTTTATACTAAATGAAAAATATGACAATAACGGCTTTATTGCATTTTTCATGCAGACCGGTTCAGAAGGTTTTGAATCAACTCTTGAAGAGCCTGATAATTATCAGGAAAACAGCGGCAATGCGATAGATCCATATCTTTCAAAGCCGGAGAAGAAAGATAGTTATTTTGAAAACGGCAAACCAAATGTAATAGTTATAATGTCAGAATCCTTTGCTGATTTCAGGGTATTTAATGAACTTAAAAGTACTATTGGCGACACATACAGAGGTTTGGACAAAGCTGCGGCTATGGGCTTTGAAGGAACTGCTATTGCACCTACATATGCAAGCTATACTGTTCGTACAGAGTTTGAGCTTATGTTCGGTCTGCCAGTAAAATCGCTGGACGATCCTAGTATGCCAAACAGACTGCTTTTAGACCGTCCACAGCCGACAGTTCCTGCGTATTATAAATCTTGGGGTTATAATACAGCGTATGTTCATCCATATCTATCAAGCTTTTACGGCAGAAACAGGATATATGCAAACTTTGGATATGACCAAATGATTTTCGATAAGGACTTTACTGTACCGGTTGAATATTTTGGAACATATATTGATGATAACACCATACTCAATCAAATAGAAAAGCTAATGAATGATTCCGAAGAGCCTATTTTCATTCATACCACAACAATGCAGAACCACCAGCCATATACTCTGGGCGATGGTGATGAGTTTGATAATTATTTGGAATGGGTTCAGCATTCAGCTGATGGGCTTAATGATTTTCTTAAGAGAATGGAAAACTTTGATGAGCCTACTGTTGTATTGTTTATAGGTGACCATTTTCCGTCACTTCGAGGAGATGACGGCATATATGCACAGTTGGGAATAACTAGTGAAAATTGTGCTACACTTTATGAGCAGAAGTATATTTTGTGGAATAATTTTGGACTTGACAACAGTACACTTCCTGATGAGAAGTTATCTGTATTCTATTTGCCATATGTAATCATGGATTGGATAGATGCTCCGAGAGATTCATTTACACAGACGATGATGGATGAAATGCCTATAACGCCTGTATATTCCACGAATTATAATCCTAAACAAAAGTCAAATGAAAAGCTTGACGCATTGACATATGACCATATATTAGGAGATATAGTTGCACCGAGTGCGCTTGACACGCTTGGCGGAAAGAAAACAGCAGCTGAAGTAGAAGCTGAGCAAGAATAATATAGGGAAAATAGATCAATATATTTTTTATATTTTAATTTCTATTTTAATAAGGAGAGGACAGTTATGAAGCCTATAATGATAGGAACTACAGCGACAGTTACAACAACAGCAGATGAGAGCAAGCTTGCTGTTACAGTAGGAAGCGGTTCATTGAGAGTTTATGCAACACCTATGATGAGTGCAATTATGGAAGAGGCAGCTTGCAAAGCGATAGAGCCTTATTTAGAGGATGGAGAAACTACGGTTGGAACTTATCTGGAGTTAAAGCATAATGCACCTACGCCGGAAGGCATGAATGTTACTGCTGAGGCTGAGATAATCGGAGTAAGCGGCAGAGAAGTGACATATAGTATAACTGCAAGAGATGAGTGCGGAGAAATAGGCAGCTGCATTCATAAGAGAGTACAGGTAGGAGCAGATAGGTTTATGCAAAAAGCAAGCAGCAAGAAACTAAATCAGTAAAAGTTTTGGGTTCAGAAAAGAAAAAAAGGAACTAAATCAATAAAAGTTTTTTGGTCCAGCAATTTTTCAAAAATGCTGGTCGCCGTCCGCAGACGGCGAAACGGCTCGGCACTAAAAAAGGTTCGTGCGATAAAAGCAGAACAAAAAACAAAATTTCGCACAATAAAAAGGCTTTCTGTCAAAGTAAGGTAAACGGCAGAAAGCCTTGTTTTAATTTTAAGTAAAAGAAAAAAGGGACTAAATCAATAAAAGTTTTTTGATCCAGCAATTTTTCAAAAATGC
>CALESG010000136.1 GCA_937907215.1 uncultured Ruminococcus sp. | reverse complement strand
TTTATTTTAGCAGATTTCGGCTCTTTTGACAACTGGTTAAGTTAATGACATTGGGTGTGGAGAGGGGGAAAGCGACAATGTGGCTATCCACCCGTGCCGCAAAAGGGCAGACCTCGCCCACGGTGTGCGGCTATCTCTCTTGGTTTCGCTGCCGTTGCAGGTGTCGGTTGTAGAACTCCAACGCCTTGACAACAAAATCCGTTTCCTGCCCTCTGGGGACTGACCTCGGTATGAGCTTGGTTATCCTCTCGTCACGGAAAGCAGGTTTTTCCTTCTGGTTGGGCTTTTCTTCCTGCATGATGCTCTGGATAACCTCGTCGGTGAGCTTGCCGTCCTGCATAAACTTTTTCATTTTGATAGCCTGTGCAAGTGACGGCGTGGCATCGTTATACTCCATAGCTTCAAGCAGGGTGTATTGCTGTTCCTCGGTGAGATAGGAGATTTCCACCGCTGGGCGGAACGCTATCTGGCGGTCATCTACCATTTGCAGGATTTCGGGTACAAGCTCGGTTAAGCGGATAAAGCGGCGTATTTGCTCACGGCTCTCGCCAACTTCTTTCCCTAACTTCTCATTTGTTCGGGCAGCATCTAAATCTGACACCACTGGTGTCAAATTATCTTTTGGTGGTCTGCCTGCTTGCCTGTTCATTGCTTCAAGCCGCATCTTATACGCAAAGGCTTTTTCACTCGGCAAGATGACAGAGCGTTGGAGATTGCTTTCCACCATGACAATAATCGCTTCGTCACGGGTCAGCTCCTTAACCTCGCATTTGAGCGTTTCAAGTCCTGCAAGCTCGCAAGCCTTTTTCCGCCTGTGACCGCTGATAAGCTCATACCGCCCATCCTCTTTCAGACGGACAGTAGCAGGTGTCATTACGCCACTTCGCTTGACGCTGTCGACAAGCTGCTCCATGTCCTCGTCCATTAAAACCTTGAATGGGTGGTCTGGGAACTCGTCAATCTCCGTAATGGGAATGTCCCGTATCTTACTTAATGCCGCTTCTTCACGGCTCTGGTCTGTTTCAAACAGGTCATCGTATGCGGTCAGCTCGATTTTGGGTGCGTTGTTTCTCGCCAAGCTCTGCCACCTCCTTTCCGAACTGCTCATAAGCTGCGGCTACCTTGCCGCTTTTGTCGTAGGAAAAAATGCTCTTTCCCTCTGCGGTGGCTTCTACTGCACGGATGGAATGGGGTATCTGGGTATCAAACACCTTGATTTTCTGTCCGTAGGCACTCCTTACAGTGGCGGTGATTTCCTTGGAGATGTTCGTGCGGGGCATTACCATCGTCATAAGGATGCCGTCAATCCGCAAAGGGGGATTGATTTGCCGTTTGACTTTCGACACGGAGCGAAGCAACAGCTCTAAGCCTTTGGCAGAAAGATAGTGGGGCTGCGTAGGGATAACCACGCTGTCAGCCGCCGCCAGTGCGTTGATGGTGAGCATACCAAGGCTCGGCATACAGTCTATTAAACAATAGTCGTAATTCTTTTTGACCTCGTTTACGCAGGTTTTCAGCACACTTTCACGGCTTATGGCGTTAATCAGCCTTACTTCCAAGCCCGACAGCTCGATGTTGGACGGTAACAGGTCAACGCCCTCGCCGTGGTGCAGGATGCTTTGGGCGACATCAACGGATTTATCGTCTATGATGTCCTGCATGATGGTGGAGAGCGTGACTGTTAAATCGTCTGGTCTGTGGTAGCCGAGGGACATGGTTAGATTTGCCTGTGCATCGGCATCAATGAGTAGGACTTTTTTGCCCTGCTGTGCCAGACTTACGCCCAGATTGACCGCCGTGGTGGTTTTGCCGACACCGCCTTTCTGATTGGTTAAAGCGATTACTTTGCAATTTGACATGGGTGCGTCCTCCTTTCGCATAGATTTAGCCGCTTTGTCAAAGGCGGCTATGTAACTGTACCAGAGGACGCAGAACGCAAAAAAGCCGCTTACTCTTAAAATCCATAAGAATAAGCGGCTTCATGGTAATGTGCCTTAGACATATTCAATTTTTACTTTTTTAATGGGGGCATTGGCTACCTTGAAGATAAGCTCGTCAACGCAGTCCCCGTATCTGCCTTGCTGTATGAGCTGATTTTTCAGCTCCACAAGGCTATGTAATAAAATGCTTCTTTCTTGGCTATCCACATATATGTGAGTTTTCCTTTCTCTCATGCAGCTCACCGTCCTTTCCTGCTTCCATTATATATAGAAGCGATGGAATACTCAAATGTGCCGTATCTGGTAGCAGGTAAACCTATAAAACAGGCTATTGAACTTGGAACTATCGCCTTTCAAATTAGCACGATTTTTAGCAGCTTTTTTCGGGAAATTAGCAGGAAAGGCATTTTGATTAGCAAACTCGGCAAAAATCCTGCTAATCATTAGCAAGCCGAAGCAGGCTAACCGATGAACGAAAAAATCAAAGTTCGACTTTTCTCTGGTGCGTCTGATTAGCAAGATGGGCTTTTGCTAATCGCACTTTGCTACCTGTCCGATTTCTCTCGGAAAATAAGAAACGCCGAAAACCTTGATTTTACAGGGTTTTCGGCGGGGTTTTTGGCGTTCCCGAGGTGACTCGAACACCCGACCTACCGCTTAGGAGGCGGTCGCTCTATCCAACTGAGCTACGGAAACATTTATAAAAACTATGAAATTGTGGGACTTGCAACATTTCCCTTGCCCTCCCAAGGCGAGTGTTATAACACTTTCTTAGGAGGGGTTTGTTATATCCATTTAACTAAAGCGGCATATACTGTACGCCGTATGCGTACAGTAATTATTATAAACTATATTAGAAAAAATTGCAAGTACTTTTTAAAAAATTAAGCTTCAACGCCATATTTATTACGATATGAAAGCATATCATCCAAATACTCTGAAAATGGAATAACTCCATCTTTTATTGCTTTAATAATATCGTCCATAGTAACTATTGCATAAACCTTTACGCCATACTTATTATATGCTTCCTGTACTGCGGAATTTTCACTGCCAAGCGCCTTTTCCATACGATCAACTGTAATGACCATACCTGTAATATCAACATCAGCGGCACCTTTAAGTTTTGGATATACTTCTGCAAGAGCTTTTCCAGAAGTCATTACGTCCTCTATGATAACGACCTTTTCACCATTTTCCAAACTCTTTCCTACAAACATACCGCCTTCGCCGTGATCTTTAACTTCCTTACGGTCAAAGCAATAATTTACTTCTATATCATAATCATTTGCAAGAGCTACAGCAGCACTTACAGACAGTGGAATGCCCTTGTATGCAGGACCAAAGAGCGTATCTGTTTCAATATTATTCTCTTTAATGCAGGCAGCATAATATTTACCCAGCTGTGCAAGCTGCTTTCCTGTCTTATAATTTCCCGTATTGATAAAATACGGTGCAACTCTGCCGCTTTTCAGAGTAAATGAACCAAATGTCAATACTCCGCAGTCAACCATAAATTTTATAAATTCTTCTTTGTAAGTCATGTTTTATACTTCCTTTCAAATAATAATATTTAATCTTCAATAGAATCAAGCTCACGCTGCCACAAGGTCACGCAGGCATCACTTGGCATTCTCCAATCTCCTCTTGGAGAAAGTGTGACACTTCCCACTTTTGGACCATCAGGCAAACAAGAACGCTTGAATTGCTGAGAGAAGAATCTCCAATAGAATTTTTTCAGCCACTTTAAAATAGTTTGTCCATCATACACTCCATCAAATGAAACACACGCCAGACGATATATTTTCTTAGGTGAAAATCCTAAGCGGATAACATAATATAGGAAAAAGTCATGAAGTTCATAAGGCCCTACAATGTCCTCTGTTTTCTGAGAAATCGTTCCATCCTCTTCCGGCGGTAAAAGTTCAGGGCTTACAGGTGTGTCAAGCACATCAAGCAAAACTGCCGACAATTCCTTATTAGTATTATCAGCCTCATATGCTACCAGATAACGCACCAGCGTTTTTGGTATAGACGCATTCACGCCATACATACTCATATGGTCACCATTATAAGTTGCCCAGCCAAGAGCAAGTTCCGACAAATCACCTGTACCAATAACAATACCGCCGTTTTGATTTGCTATATCCATAAGGATCTGCGTTCTCTCACGTGCCTGAGAATTTTCATAGGTAACATCATGATTATCCGGATCATGGCATATATCCTTAAAATGCTGCATTACACTATCCGCAATACGCACTTCACGCAGCTTTGCACCATAAGACTTTGCTAAACGGCAAGCATTATTATAGGTCCTGTCTGTTGTGCCGAAACATGGCATTGTTACTGCAATAATGCCGCTTCTGTCAAGTGAAAGCATATCAAATGCATGAGCTGTGACTATTAGTGCAAGAGTTGAATCAAGTCCGCCAGAGAGTCCAATTACAACATTTTTGCAGCCTATATGACGAAGTCTTGTCATAAGTCCAACCGACTGAAGTTTAAGAATCTCCTTACAATTGCTGTCAAGATCTGATTTTACAGACGGAACAAAAGGTTTTTGCGGAAAAACTCTATCAAGTCTTGTTTCCATAACAGCCATATCAAAACTATTTATAGTATAATTATGGTCAATATACTGCCATGTATTTGTTGCCTTGCGATCTTTAAGAATTCTGTAAATATCAATATCAGAAATACAAAGTCCGCCTGCAAAGAGTTCTGATTCTGCAAGTATCGTTCCACATTCAGAAATAACATTATGTCCTGCAAAGACCATATCTGTTGTAGATTCTCCAATGCCGGCATCTGCATAAGCATATGCACATATAAGACTGCCTGACTTAGCTTTAATTATAGTACGTCTATAATCAGACTTTCCTATCATCTCATCGCTGGCTGATAAATTAAAAATAATTGCTGCACCAGATTTAACATGCTTCACAGATGGCGTATCTCCAACCCAAAGGTCTTCACATATTTCTACAGCAAAGCTAAATCCTGCCATATTGCTGCATTCAAATATTTGATTTATTCCGAATGTGACAACCTTATTATCTATAACAGCGTCAAATTCAGACTCAAAGCCGGGAGCAAAATATCTTGCTTCATAAAACTCACTATAATTTGGAATATTCTTCTTAGGTACGATCCCAAGAATCTCGCCTTTAAATATTACAGCTGCACAATTATAAATTTTACCCATATATGCAAATGGAAGTCCTACAATTGAAATTATTTCCATATGGGCAGTTTCATTTACTATTTTAAGAAGATTCTCTTCAGCAGAATTCAAAAGTGCCGACTGAAAAAATAAATCTCCACAAGTATAACCGGTAATTGAAAGTTCAGGAAAGCAAACCACTTTAACACCCTTTAAATTTGCTTCCTTAATCATTTCAATAATTTTATCTGTATTATAATCACAGTCAGCCACACGCAGGGGTGGCGTTGCACAAGCTATTTTTACAAATCCATCTTTCATAAGTTTTCTCCTTTTATAGGAAATCTTTATTTTTATTATAACTCATAAATACAAATTATGCAAGGGCTTTATTTAATTTTCTAAAATCAGAACTATTGAATATATTCTCAATATATGATATGATAATAAAAATAAACAAAAAAGTAGCTGATAGATTTTGCAGCAAAAAAATACATTCGATCTGGTATATGATATAGTAATGAAAATACCAAAAGGAATGGTTGCAACATACGGTGATATTGCAAAAAGAATGGGCAATCCAAGATGGTCACAAATTGTTGGATTTGCACTTCATGCAAATCCCATGCCCGGAGTTATCCCTTGTCACCGTGTAGTGAACCGCTTCGGCGAAACATCTAAAGCATTTGCATTTGGCGGAGAAGACAAGCAAAGAATGCTTCTTGAAGAAGAAGGTATAAAATTTATGCCAAATGGACGAATTGATCTTGAAAAATACCGCTGGTACGATGAATAGAAATGAATAATAAAAAGGCTGCTGCAACTCAAATATCTGCAACAGCCAATTTTTTATCTATAATATAACTATACTACTATACAATATAATCTTCAATAGCTTTCATAAGCTTGTCAACACTCTTATTCACTGATGCATGCTCAAGATGAACTGTAATATCGGCATAACGCTCATAGTAATATCTACGCTGTTCGAAAAGCTCTCTAAAAGTTCTGCAATTTCTGCACACAACACCTCTTGTAATGATATTTCCCACTCGTGCTTCAATGTCTTCAATCGCATAACAAAGATATACGACTTTTCCAAGTGATGCGAGATTTTCCATACCTTTTTCACTATACACAGCACTTCCGCCAGTTGCTATAATTGTATTTTTAGTATTAACTGCCTCTAACACACGTCCTTCAGCTTCTATAAATCCTTCTACACCAAGCTCGTCTATAAGTTCCATCAAGGGTCTGTTATAATGATTCACTATTAAATCATCTGTATCCACAAAATCATATCCGATACTTTTAGCAATAACTTTTCCAAGTGTACTCTTGCCTGAACCGGGCATACCTATCATGATAAAGTTGCTCATTGGTAATGCTCCTTTGCTGCTATAATATTTTATAATTATAACACGTTATGTCAGATATTGCAATACATATTACAATACATTTTACAAAGCTTTAAAATTCCTTCAGAATTTTTTCCTTTGTTCAGAAAACATTTGGAAAATACTGCTGACTAAAAAACTGATTAGAATTTATTCATATGGGAATACTTGATGTAATAAAAACTTTTTCTAATTTTTTTCTAATAGTCTGGTAGGAGGAATATATTATGGCATTTCAAAAGGTTATGATTTCGGGAATAAATACATCAGAGCTTACAGTGCTGCAGGAAAAAGAGAAAATAGAACTGCTTAAAGAGATACGTGCCACTGGAAGCAAGGAAGCACGAGATAAACTTATAAATGGCAATTTAAGACTTGTTTTAAGTGTTATACAGCGATTTGCCGGCAGAGGAGAAGATGCCGATGACCTGTTTCAAGTGGGTGTTGTTGGACTTATAAAAGCTATAAATAATTTTGACCTTACAAAAGAAGTAAGATTCTCAACTTACTGCGTACCTATGATAAGCGGCGAATTAAGACGTTATCTGCGTGATTTCAATCAAATAAAAGTAAGCCGTTCACTGCGTGACCTTGCTTATAAGGCAATGCAGGCAAAAGAAAGTCTTACAACAAAGCTTCTGAGAGAACCGAATATTACAGAAATAGCAGAAGAAATAGGAGCTAAACGTGAAGACGTTGTAATCGCTCTTGAAAGTGTTACCGATCCGGTTTCACTCTATGAACCTGTTTATTCAGATTCCGGAGATACTCTTTATGTGCTTGACCAGATAAGTGATAAAAACGGCATTGAAAATAAGCTTGGTGAATTATCATTTCGTGACGCTATTCAAAGCCTTGGAAAACGTGAGAAAAATATTATATACATGAGATTCTTCCAAGGAAAAACACAGATAGAGGTTGCAAATGAAATCGGTATTTCTCAGGCTCAGGTATCACGCCTTGAAAAAGGTGCATTGAAAAAAATTAAAGAATCAGTTTGATTGTGTATCCTTAGTCTTTTTATTTTTGTCAAAATCATTCTCTTCAATAATATTATCCTCACAATATTGCATACACTTAATCAATTTTAAAGATAATGCTTCAAGTATCTCTATAGAATCTGCAATCTCCGCCTGTGATTTATAAAAAAGCGACTTATAATCCGGCATAACCTCACCTCCTTTTTATATACTTATATAAGTATACACATATAAATGGCAATTGTCAACAGTAAGTATATACGCTATAGTAAGTATATAAACATTTTTATGGAGAATATGAGAATACTATGGTAAAGCTTACTTTAAAAGAAATACTGGAATCACGTGGAATAACAAGATACCAGCTATCAAAAATGACAGACATAAAATATCAAACTATTGATAATTATTACAAAAATAGAGTCATACGCTATGACAGCTATATTCTGTCAAAAATATGCGAGGCACTTGACTGCCAGATAGGAGATATTCTAATTTATATAAAAGACTAAAAGCACCTCAGTCTTATTGAAATGCTTGGACTGAGGTGCTTTTTCCTATTGATTTTTATGAATCAACATAAATTTTTTTTACTTTTTCACAAGCAGCTTTTTATAAGTAAAATCAATCATAAATGCGCCAAATGGAGCTGTTATCAATATTGCCAGTACTGCAACGGCTAAAATAAGTTTTCCGCATTCCAATCCTGCTGCAAGCGGAACTGCTCCTATTGCAGCCTGCACTGTAGCTTTAGGAGAATAGGCAAACATACAAAACAATCTCTCCTTCATAGACAGCTTAGTTCTTAAAAGAGATACAAAAACGCCTGACATTCTAAATATCATTGCAACAACAAGTAAAATAAGTGCTGTCAAACCATATGATATAATGCTTTTTATATCTACCGCTGCACCTACAAGAACAAACAGCATTATTTCTGCTGCGATCCATATTTTGTTATATTTAGCAGAAAGCCTTTTTGAAAGTTCTTTATTCATTGCAAAAATTGACATACCTAAAGTCATAATCGCAATAAGTCCGGAAATATGAACATAATCTTCTAATAAATCTTCAAATCCCAAAAGTAAAAATGATAAAGACAAAATCACTATAACTTTAGCACTGTCACGCATATGAAATTTTTTAAAAAATAAAACAAGAATAAATCCCGTAATGATACCTACAGCAATTCCAAGTAAAATAGATGTTGGTATTTGAATAAAATCTAATGCAGATGCACTTCCTCCTGAAAGAATCGTAAGAAATGATGTAAAAAGAACTATAACATAAACATCATCAGCAGATGCACCGCCCATTATTATCTGTGGTATCTGTTTATCAGTACCATAACCTTCATCGATCAGCCCCAGCATTCTCGGAACCACTACAGCTGGTGAAACTGCGGCAATAACTGAACCGGCAAGAGCAGCTTCAAGATAAGATATTCCAAACAACACAGGTGCAAAAATAACTGTACCTATAATCTCAAATGTAGCAGGTACAAAACACATAAGAAATGCCGGACGCCCTGCTTTTTTCAGCTCGTTTACATCAAGCCCAAGGCCTGCACGTGTAAGAATTATAACAAGAGCAATTTCTCTAAGTTCCGATGAAATATCAAGAATCGAACTGTCAATAAATCCAAGTACATTAGGACCTATTATAATTCCCGTGATAATCATTCCTACAAGTGACGGCAGGCGAATTTTTCTCGACAGCCAACCTAAAAACATACCAATCAACATAATCAAAGCAATACTTACCAACATAAAAATCATCTCCAAAAATATATAAAATAAAAAAAGCTGACAATTCCTGCGTAAAATTGCAGAAGTCGTCAGCTTAAATTAAGCGGTTTAAGGCATAAGCCTATGGAAGAACCTCATTTCCATTCCTATTATATAATCATTATATCACAGCAGTTTAATCATGTCAAGCTTTTTATCACAAGTCTTCAACTACTATATTTTGCAGCCAAACTCCACTTTTAAGCATAAATGCTCCAATTATAACTTTTATTACTTCAATAAACTGCACAAGGAAGAAAACGGACGCAATACTAAGTGATGTATAATTTGAGAGAATATATGCAAATGGTATAAGTACTATCCATGTATATACACTATCAAATAGAAACGTTATAATAGTTTTTCCGCCCGAACGCAATGTAAAATATGCACAATGTGAAAACGCACAAAGCGGCATTACTATTGATGATATTAAAATAAATGTTCGTGCAAGTTCACGTATACTCTCTTCAGTATTGTAAATTGACGGGAACAAGCCTCCTACTGATGCCATTATTCCTGCAAATACGCAGCAGCATGCTACACTAAAAAAGATCATTTTCCTTGCCTGTTCCTTTGCCTCTGAAAGCATTCCTGCACCAAGACTTTGACCGACTATTACTGAAATACTCGCTCCAAGATTTATATAGACTATATTAAATAAATTCGTTATAGTAGAAGAAATGTTTTGTGCTGCAACGACTTCAAGTCCTCTTACAGCATAGCACTGAACTATAACTGCCATTCCTGCTGCCCATAGGAATTCATTTAGTATAAGAGGTGTACCCTTTTTAAGAATATTCAAGCAAATACCCTTAGGTATCCTCAGTCCTCTAAATGCACCCTTTATATACGGATTCTTTTCCTTGTGAATATGAGTCCAAACAATAACTATAATGCATTCCAATACACGTGCGGCTAATGTTGCAATAGCTGCACCCTTTACACCCATAGCTGGTATTCCTGCAAAGCCAAATATAAGTACAAGGTCAAGTATAAGGTTCACCAAAACAGCAACCGCACTGGCAACCATTGGAACAAAAGTTTGACCGGTTTCACGTATAGTGTTTACATAAGCCTGACAAATTGCAAAAGGCACGATCGTACCCAGCATAATAAAAAGATAATCCTGACCATATTTTAATGCAAGATCTATATCACCAACTGAACTGCTGTCACTTAAATATAAAGAAATAAGCTGCTTATCAAAAAAGCCGAAAAGTATAAGTGCTATAATAGATATGACTGAAACAGCATAAATTTTAAATCGAAATGCATATTTTTGTCCTTCATAGTCACCTCGTCCGAAAAACTGCGTACCAAATATTCCTGCACCGGATACACCGCCAAAAATTGCTATATTAAATACAAACATAAGCTGATTAACTATGGCAACACCGGACATCTGCTCTGTTCCTATTTGTCCGACCATAATATTATCAAGAAAGCTTACAAAACTTGTTATTGCATTTTGAATGATCATTGGCACAGCAAGCAGCAGCACACGATTGTAAAACGCTTTATCTCCAATAAAAGCTGCTTTAAATTTTGCAAACATAAAATCTCCTTTTAGGCAATACTGCACAAAGAACGCCTAACAGCTTTGCACGTCATATACTTGCATATTTTCCGCACAATCTTTGTGCGATATTGCCTTTATTAAAAAATATATTATTATATTATATCACCTGCAATGTAATATAGCAAGATTTTTCCTTATATTTCATTATTTTTTTACAAGTAATAATTTCAAAATTATTTATTGACACAAAAATGTTATTTGTTAAAATAATAAATATCAGGAATTTTTTTGAAAAAGAGTGAGAAAAAATAAAGTTTCCTGCGTCTAATAAGTGAAAGAGAAAAAATTTAGGAGGTGTTTTAATGGATAACGGAGCAGAATGCTACCGTAAATTCCTTGAAGGTGATAATGACAGCCTCACAATCATTATCCGTGATTACAAGGACGGACTTATGCTGTACCTGTACAGGTTTACAAATGATATCTTTACAGCAGAAGACCTTACTGAAGACACCTTTGTTAAGTTATACACGAAAAGACCAAAATTTTCGGGAAAAAGCTCTTTCAAAACATGGCTATATACAATAGGAAGAAATCTTGCACTTGACCATCGCAGAAAGCACCCATTTTCCAAAGTTCCACTCGATAAGTGTCAGGATATGAGGGATATTGCTGACATTGAAACTGCATACGAAAAAACAGAACAAAAAATACTGTTGGGAAAAGCAATGCATAATTTAAAATCAGAATATAGACAGGTTCTGCATCTGATATACATTGAAAACTTTTCGGTAACGGAATCTGGAAAAATAATGGGAAAAAGTAATAAGCAGATTGGCAATCTTCTTTACCGAGCGAAAAAATCACTCCGTTCAGAGCTTGAAAAGGAGGGGATATACGATGAAAAGCTATGAGGAAATGGCACAGAATGTGTTCAAGCGAGGTGATGAATACTTTCAAAGGAAGAAAAAACGATCTGCAATAATAAAAAAGGGGGCATATTTTATGTCAATATTTGGTATTTTTGCATTAGCAAGTCTTGGACTATGGAGCAGCAATATGACAGATAACATTGTACCAGATGACACAAGCAGAATTGCTATTGTTCAAACAGAAACTGAAACGAATTCCAGCACAACAAACAGCAAAAGAACCTTTACTCAAACGAATATATCAAAAACAGAAACATCCCAAAAACAATCCATTGATTCTACAACTGCTGCAACATCAAATGTATCACTTACCGCTACAGCAGACACTTCAAAAGTTAATATAAATTCAGCTCAAATGATAATAAAAAGCACAAACGATTTGGCTAAAACTAATATTACAGCAACAAATACAAAAATAGAAACTGAAACAAATACGACAATAACAACAACATTGAACACAACTGAAACAACAGATGATTTAAAAACAAATGATGAAAATTGTGTTGTTGCAAAACTTACTCCGGGAGCAGGATTTAAATTCATAACATATTACAGAGGATTTATAGAAGAACATCCAATGTATTTGTGGAATAATGAATACACCGATCTTTATGCAGTAACAGCGGAAACATATAAAGAACTAAATAATATTAAACTTCCTTCTGATGTTGCACAAGTTGACCTAAATGCAATTCAAGAAAATATTCCAAATTGGAGCTTTATAGAACAAAAATATTGTCTTAACGAACTGACAGATCCATATATCATTGTAAAATGCAGCGATAGCTCATCACTTTACCTTATGGAAAATGTTAAAGCTGTTTACTCACTTGAAAGTTTCACATGCACTTCAGCAGCAACAGTTGAAAACAACGGTACAAACTATGTAACTGTCATATCATCAAAAGATATTTCACTTTCAGAACTGAATGCTTTATCTATATCAAATGAAAATATAATTATTAAAGACATTCAAAAGGTATCAGAACTTGAAAATGGAAAAAAAGAATACCGTATATACTTTGATAAGCTTTTAAATGCAGCACCACACTCTGAATCATCTATCATTCGGCACTTTGATATCTGCAAAAAACTTATGCAGTTTGATTTCATTGATACGGCTTATCCAAGCTTTATGTATACAGATGAACCGGTCGGTACGACCTATGCTTTAACACTGGTTGACAATCCATATAAAGATAATTCAAATGCATCAGGTACATTTGGAAAAGGTTTCAGCTGGACATTCAACGGTAATACTCTGACATTCTCTGCTGATGAAACTATAGCAGACTCCCCAATTATACTTACTGCTGAAAAAGACAGTATAGAATCAATGCCGTGGAATCGTTATCTTCCACATGTAAGGCATCTTGTATTCAGCGATGGCATAACATCACTTGGAAATGACTTTGATAGCTATTTTATGAATGCTGCGCTGAATCTTGAAACAATAACAAGCGGAGAAAGTTTTGATTGGCTTAATAATGCTGTTTTATATGGAGAAAAACTTAGATTTGAGGCAACATTCATTGCTCCTCAATATTCCAAAACAGATTGGCTTACACATTGCTCAAATACACCTTTTGTTGCAGAGGGCATTGCAGAAAAGCCATTTTTAGAACCGGGAAATGCCGATACTCAATGGGAATATTCAGAACAACAGCATATTATGAAACTTCGTGATGAGCTAACATATGAAACCATAAAAAAAGCTTCCTTCTGGCAGCAAAGATTTGACCGTATTATCCTCGAAGAAGGCACAAAATGTTCAGAAGAGTACATAATGGATGAACTTATTCAGTTAATTGAATACCCAACAAAAAATGACTCTGTTCCTATATACTGCTATCCTGATTTTGGCTATAATAACATTCAAACACTGCGTTCAAAAGGTATAACTGTCATTGTAATGAATGAAGACAATTCACTATACAAAAGCGATGTAAACTTTGATGGTAATATAGATATAAGCGATGCTATAGCAATTCTAAGTTATTATTCAAAAAATGCAGTCGGACTGAACGCTTGTTTTTCAGATGACGAAGAACTAAACAAATTTGCATACTACCTGGCTCATACAAGCAATAATAAAAAACAAGTTGATATTATCGATGCAACTAATGTATTAAAATATTACGCACAAAAAGCATCTGGGCTTAATCCTAATTGGGATGATATTGTAAAACAATAAGAACTTGTTTGCCTACCACATCTAATATAAAAAGACTGTCGATAAATTTAATCGGCAGTCTTTTTATTATATAAAATTTAAAACAAGTTCTTAAGGCAGCACCGCACAAAGACTGTGCATCAGATGTGCAGTCAGATTTATTGTCAGATGAAACAAAAAATGCAGTGAATACTTTGTGTATTCACGAGGCTTTTTGTGAAATATGGCGAGAAATATGCAAACAGATGACGTACAGAGACGTCAGGCGAGCTTTGTGCGGTGTTGCCTTAAACTATTACTCCGCCGCCTACAACTAAATCACCATCATAAAGCACTACAGCTTGTCCTTTTGTGATAGCTCTTTGCGGCTGGTCGAATATTATTTTTATTGTATTCTCATTTATTTGAGTAACTGTACAGGGCTGCTCTTTCTGGTTATATCGAATCTTGGCACAAAACTTCATGCTTCCTTCTATATTGTCAAATGGAATAAAGTTGACATTTGTTGCTTTAAGCTCTTTTGAAAAAAGCTCTTCATTCTCACCAAGATAAACTGTGTTTGTACAAACATCTTTTCCGCATACATACATAGGCTTTCCCAGTGCAATACCTAAACCCTTTCTCTGACCTATAGTATATCCTATAACACCACTATGCTTACCTAAGACATTACCGTTTCTGTCGCAGTAATTACCGCATGGATAGTGTCGTCCTGTATAGTTTTCAATAAAGCTTACATAGTCACCATCCGGTACAAAACATATGTCCTGACTGTCACCCTTATGAGCATTCACAAAGCCATATTCTTCTGCAATGCGTCTTATCTCATCTTTGCTTTCATATTCTCCCAATGGAAAACAAATATGCGACAACTGCTCTTGATTCAAAAAATAAAGCACATAGCTTTGATCTTTTGCAATATTCCTTGCCTTTTTCAGCAAATACCGTCCGTCATCACGTCTTTCTACACGTGCATAATGACCCGTAACTATCTTATCACAGCCAAGTGTTTTTGCTCTGTTATAAAGTCGATCAAATTTTAAATATCTATTGCAATCAATACATGGATTAGGCGTGCCGCCATTTTCATAAGTATCTATAAATCGAGCTATTACCTGCTCTGAAAAATCATCCTGAAAGTTAAACACATAATACGGCATTCCAAGCTTTTGTGCAACTGCTCGTGCGTCCTCAACATCATCAAGAGAACAGCATGTCTTTCCTATCACATCATTTTCCATATTATCAGGTTTTGAATATAGCTTCATTGTAACGCCTATGCAGTCATAACCAGCTTTAAGCATAAGTGCAGCAGATACAGAACTGTCCACACCACCACTCATTGCTATCATTGCTTTGCTCATTTGCCCAGCTCCAACATTTTATCCATGCAGCGTTTCGCCTTAATACGCATTTCCTCACTCATAACAATTTCTTCACCTTCTGTTCCCTTGAGAACATTCAGTACATCAACTATAGTTGTAAGCTTCATATTATGACAGACGCAATCCTTTGAAAGCGGATAAAACATCTTATCCGGATAAGAAAGCTGCAAATGCTGAACAATGCTATTTTCAGTACCAATAATGAAACTCTTTGACTCTGACTTTTCAGCATAGTTCATAATTCCTAATGTACTGCCGGCATAATCAGCCATTGCAGTAACCTCCGGAACACATTCCGGATGCACAAGCAGCTTGGCCTCAGGATGCTCTGCCCTTGCTTTTTTTACATCAGATACTGTTAATCTTACATGTGTAGGACAACCGCCGTGAATAGTTACTATCTCCTTTTCAGGAACCTGCTTTTTAACAAAATCTCCAAGATTACAATCAGGTATAAAAAGTATCTTATTTTCCGGCATATTCTTTACGATCTGCACTGCTGATGACGAAGTAACACACACATCACAAAGTGTTTTTAGCTCGGCTGTTGTATTTATATATGCAACAACCGCATGATCTGGATAATACTCCTTCAACTGTGACAGCATATCAACGTCAAGCTGCTCTGCCATAGGGCAGCCTGCGTCGCTTTTTGACAGATAAACGTGCTTTTCAGGAGAAAATATTTTAACCGTTTCTGCCATAAATCTAACACCGCACATAAGGACATTTTTATTTTTAACTCCTGCTGCCTTTTTGCTAAGTGCAAATGAATCTCCTGAAAAATCAGCAATTTCCAAAATATCCGGTGTCTGATAACAATGTGCCAGTACGCAGAAATCCTTTTCTTTTTTTAGTCTTAGGATCTCCTTTTGAATATCAGCAATCATGATTTATCTACCCTCTCCGTCACCTTCATTGTCATGTTCATGACAGCAAGCACAATTGCCGTCACAAAGCTGTTCATGATCATAATCAATGCCATTCTTATCATAGTAATCTTTAACGGCTGCCTTTACTGCTTCTTCTGCCAATACAGAACAATGCAGTTTATGTGCCGGAAGTCCGTCAAGAGCCTCTGCAACAGCCTTGTTTGTAAGAGAAAGTGCTTCTGAAAGCGGCTTGCCTTTGATCATTTCAGTAGCCATAGAACTTGATGCAATAGCAGAGCCACAGCCGAATGTCTTAAACTTTACATCTGAAATAGTATCGTTGTCAATTTTCAGGTATACTTTCATTATATCGCCGCATTTAGCGTTTCCTACTTCACCAACGCCGTCAGCGTTTTCAATTTCGCCTACATTCCTTGGATTACGAAAATGATCCATTACCTTTTCACTGTATAACATATTCTTTTACTCCTTTTTTTAAATCTTCCCAAACGGGTGACATTGATCTAAGATATTCAACTACCTTAGGAACATTCTCAATAATATGAGCTATTTCTTCAGGTGTATTATATTCGCATATTGAAAGTCTAAGAGAACCGTGAGCTACCTCATGCGGCAGACCAATTGCTAATAGCACATGACTTGGATCAAGTGAACCAGAGGTACAAGCAGAACCAGATGATGCTGCAATTCCGGCATCATCAAGAAGCAGAAGCAATGATTCACCTTCAATTCCTTCAAAGCAGAAATTAACTGTACCAGGCACACGAATATTTCTATCACCATTGAGTTTACCGTGTGGAATTTTTGACAGTCCTTCTATAAGCTGCTCACGCATTGCAGTTATCTTTGCAATATTCTCATCCATATGCAAAACAGATTCTTCAAGTGCGGCTGCCATTCCAACAATAGCAGGTACATTTTCAGTTCCGGCTCTCTTTCCTCTCTCCTGTGCACCGCCTTCAATAAGGTTTGAAATCATGATGCCTTTCTTAACATAAAGCGCACCCACACCCTTTGGACCGTGAAATTTATGTCCGGATAAAGAAAGCATATCAATATTCATATCTTTAACATCAACTGGAACGTGTGCAACAGCTTGTACAGCGTCTGTGTGGAACAAGACACCTTTTTCCCTGCAAACAGCTCCAATCTCTTTTATTGGCTGAATAGTACCTATCTCATTATTGGCAAACATAACAGTTACAAGGCAAGTATCCTCACGAATAGCTGCTGCAACCTCACCAGCTGTTACAATACCGTTTTCATGAACATCAAGAAGTGTTATCTCATATCCCTGTTTTTCAAGCTTATTCAAAGTATGCAGAACTGCATGGTGTTCAAACTTAGTGGAAATTATATGCTTTTTCCCTTTTCTTGCACCTATTATTGCAGCTGAAAGTATAGCCTGATTATCAGCTTCACTTCCTCCTGATGTAAAATAAATCTCCTTTGGATCTGCATTCAAAGCCTTTGCGACCTTAGCTCTTGCATCTTCAAGAGCAGTTTTTGCATCTTGTCCAAAGCTATACAAACTTGATGGATTGCCGTAAACAACATCAAAATACGGCATCATCGCTTCTTTTGCTGTTTTGCTCATCATAGTAGTAGCGGCATTATCAGCATAAACCTTCATATAAATCTTCCTTTCCAATTCCTATACAGCCTATAGGATATTATACTAAAAATACGTGAAAATATGCAGAAGTTTATACCTATGCATTTTCACACAACCATATACACATTGACATTATGCACAAACTGCACTAAATATTATCAAATATTACCGTCAAGCAAATCTCTAAGAGATACCTTATCTAAATAATCATTTATAAGCATATCAAGCTTCTGCCACATCGGAAATGTAAGACAACTGTTTACATTACGGCATTCTTCATCACCTTCGGAAAATCCATGACATGAAACAGGCATAAGTCCACCTTCAGTAAGCCTTAAGATCTCACCTATATGATATTCTTCTGCCGGCTTTTTAAGCATATAACCGCCATCTTTTCCTCTAAGACTTGTAAGCAATCCGCCCTTATTAAGCAGTGAAACGATTGATTCAAGATATTTCATTGACACTTGCTGTCGATCTGATATAGCTTTTAGTGAGATATATCCCTCATTTTCATGCTGTGCAAGGTCTATCATAACCCTGAGTGCATATGTTCCCTTAGTGGAAATCATCATAAGGCTCACCTTCCTATCTTTTAACATTATACACTTAAATTCCTATCTTGTCAATAGGGATTTGAAGTTTTTCAAATTTTATACATTTTTAAATACAATTTCCATATAAATACAGTAAAAAAGGCTGTTGCAGCTCAAATCTTTGCAACAGCCTTTTTTACTTTTTTAACATTCAGATGGATCTGCACTTTCGCCCATACGAATTGCTCTTAGTACAATAGCACATTCCAAACGCTTCTTTTCAATTTCACATGACATTCTATATGCCTTTCTTGTATCTCCGGCATACTTATAATTATTTGCATTACAGCCACCGCTGCAATAAAATTTAGCCCAGCAGTCATGACATTCCGGCTTTGTATAGATGTGCATTTTTGAGAAATCGTTCTTCATATCATAATTAAACGTACCTTCATCTATATTGCCCATCTTATAGTTATCATCGCCAACAAACTGATGACACGGATAAATATCACCATCAGGTGTAATAGCTATATAATCATTTCCGCAGCCGCAGCCTCTTAAACGCTTGATAGCGCATGGACCTTGATCAAGATCAAGCATAAAGTGGAAGAAATTAAATTTCTTTCCGGTCTTTTCATAATCCACGATACGCTGCATAAGCTTTTCGTATTCTTTGAATATTACCGGCAGATCCTTTTCAGTAAGTGCATATGGCTCATTAGGATCTGCTACAGCAGGTTCTACTGAAATCTGATCAAATCCTTCATCAACAAGACTGAAAACATCATCTGAAAAATCAAGATTATATTTTGTATATGTACCTCTTACATAATACTCCTTATCGCCACGCTTTTCTACAAGCTTGCGATATTTAGGAATAATCTTATCATATGAGCCGCTTCCGTCAACACGATGGCGTACACGGTCATTTACTTCCTTTCTGCCGTCTACAGAAAGAACAACATTTGACATTTCCTTATTTATGAAATCGATCTTATCATCATCAAGCAGCATACCATTTGTAGTAATAGTAAAACGAAATCTCTTTCCATATTCCTTTTCTCTGCTTCTTGCATATTCAACGATCTGCTTTACAACGTCAAAATTCATAAGCGGCTCGCCGCCAAAGAAATCAAGCTCAAGATTTTCTCTGTTAGCTGACTTTTCAAGCAAAAAGTCAATTGCCTTTTTACCAGTTTCATATGTCATAAGCTTTCTGCCGCTGCCAAAATCACCAGTAGATGCAAAACAATAATCACATCTAAGATTACAGTCATGTGCAATATTTAAACACATTGCCTTTATTGGAGATGCTACAGACATATCTGCATACTGTTCATAATTATCCTCTGAAAACAGTATGCCTTCTTTATAAGCTTCCAAAACTTCTTCATAGCAGGAAATAATATCCTCTTTTTTATAAAACTTAGAAAGTTTTTCAAGTACCTCTTCCGGACATTTTTCAGCAAGCGGAGGTTCAACATCTGTGAGCAGGTCATATGTAAGGTCATCGACAATATGAACACCGCCGCTATTTACGTCAAGCACTACATTATAGCCGCAAAGCTTGTACTTATGTATCATAATTTACCACCCTTTTTTCTAATTTCATTCAACAAATAAAGGGACAAAAACTGCCCCTGTCTTTATATCTGATGCTGTTAACTCTTTCCAAACATCGTCTATATACTGATAAATCCGCACACCAATAATATAAATGGCATGCGGATATTTTCAGAAAAGCTTTAGCTTATCTCTCGCACTTCTGGTTTGCAACAGTACATGAAGTCTTACATGCAGACTGGCAAGATGCCTGGCACTTACCGCAGCCACCTTTAGCAGCAGTTGCCTTGAGATTAGCCTTATTGATAGTTTTAATATGTTTCATGCTAAATTCCCTCCAAATCAATATTTATTTCTTTTATTTTACCACAACAATCGTAATTTTTCAATAGTCTTTGCCATAAAATACAGAATTTTTACATATTGCACAATGGTGATTCATTCGATTAAGCTATTTCGACTATTTAGGCGGCTTGCATATACGTGTATTAACGCCACATACACCTCCTATACAGCTGCATAAAACCATCAGAATAAATTTCATAAATGTACCTGCTCCGCTGAAACCCTTCATTAGTATAATTCCAAATAAAAACACCAATAAATAAATAAGTACGCCAATTCCAAAACCTACAAGTAATCCTCGTTTTCGCCTGCGTTTTGCAGCAGTAAAACCGGCAGCAAAGCTTCCGGCACAAAGTGCAGCAATTGCCATGAACGAAACAAGGTCATCTGAGGCATTAAAGCAGGATATTAGCAAAGAAAACCCTGAAAGAAATATGATTATTACAAAAATTCCAACAGCAGCTGCAATGATCGCACAACATAGTTTTGAATTGCGAAAATTGCAATTTACTTTTCTGCATTTCATTTTCATACTATCACCTCCACATAAAAAAGGTCTTAATAAGAAAAGTCCTAAAACATTTTATGTGAAGTAATTCTTGCTTATGCAGAATCATAGTCAACGTCAAAAATAATTTGACATTGACTATAATAACTTATTTAAATTGCCTCGCACATCCGCACGCTTATGCGTGCGGATCGGCAAATAACAAACGTCAAAAATTTTTGTCGTTTGTTATATTATTTTATAATATCATCCCAGTTAACATCCTTGCCAGCTGATATAGCAGAATAATAATCTAAGATGTAAAGTGAGTCAGCAAGTGTTGCTTCTCCGTCACCATCTACATCAGCAAAATCTTTGTTAAAAACTTCATTCAATTTTATATTGGAAGAATTGGCTGAATAATATCTTAATGTAACCATAGCATCAACAATATCTACTATTTTATCCATATTTGCATCACCAATATCTTCTTTACTTACAACAGCCTTTTCCTTTACTGCAACATATACCGGCTCCGCATATGATTCTCCAAAATTATTGCAGCCTGTTACATTTATTGTATATATTCCATCAATATTAAGTGAAAGTCCTATAGATGTTCCTGTAATTATATATTCAGATTCCTCACCGTTTGGTGATGACAGATTTAATTTATATCTGGACGCATTATCACTGTCTAATGATATATACAAGATCTCACCTTTGTTTAAAACATCTGCCGATGTTTTAACAGAAATATAAGACGGTGCTTTTAAAGCAGTACTTGTAGTAGTTGTAGTTGACATTGTTGTCGTAACAGCAGTAGTGGTGGTTGTTGTAGTTGTAGTAGTTGTGGTTGTCGCAATTGTAGTGGTAGTTGTGGTCGCCGAAGATCCTCCGCTGCTGCTTGGAAGACTACCATATCTTACAGTATTTTCAATATCATAAATACCATACTTACTCATATATTGAACTGCTACCGCATCATTTGAAGAATAACCGCTTGTACCTTTTAAAATAAGATTTTTAAGTCCGCCAACACCAATTGCATGGGCTGCAACGATCATTCCGGCAAATGTCATATTAACACCTTTAACATTAGTATTTATATAAGATGTAATACCTGCATTTTCTGCATAAAGCAAAACCTTTTTGTGAGATGCGAGTACTGCATAATCCTGAGCCTTTTCAGAATATAAAAATTCACTTTTGCTTGTAACCCCAAATGATGCTGCAAGAGAAGTCCAATTTCCATATGAATCCATGAAGCCTATATCCTGCAAACCGACAGTGCCGATCTGCCATCTTCCCAAATATTGACCATTTACAGCTGAATAATTATTTCCGCTTTCGGACTCTCCCAATGCATAAAGAAAATCTCCATATTCATCAGAAAAATCAGAATTCTGATATGCACTTACTTTTGTATCTGATACAGGATAAAACATAACTGGCAGTATAATTAAAATAGATATAATAAAAGCTAAAATCTTGTATCCAAATACATTTTTTGAGTTTTGCATAAAATAACCTCCGCTAAGAATAGATAAGATAAAATAAAGTAAATAAAACAAATACACAATAAAATGAGAGCAAATTTAATATGCTCTCATTTCAGTGATAATCATAAGAAACAAAACTTTTTATCAGTCTTTCAACATACCCTGATCATTACTGTCTGTAGCATCAGTATTTTCTTCGCTGTTGCTTTTACCTTTTTTCTTAGCTTCTTTTTTCTTTTGTGCTTCAGCAAGTGCTGCTTCACGGGCTCTTTCATTATCTTCAGCAATTGTGACATTCTCCTGAATCGCCCACTTTTTCAGACGAATTCTACTTCTGTCGCCACCGCATTCAACAACAACAGTATCTTCAGTTGTCTTTACAACAAGACCAACGATACCGCCGATAGTAACAACTCTGTCGCCCACACGAAGATCACGCTGCATAGCCTTTTGTTCTTTCTCCTTCTTCTTTTGAGGACGGATAAGAATAAAATACATTACTGCAAATAAAAGCACCATTATCACAAGTGAAGGCACTATAGATGGACTTCCTGACTGTGCTGAATTAGATGCAGCAGATGCAGACACTGTCATTCCAGCTGCTGCAAGTGCAGCTACTGAAGCAATAAGTCCGACTTTTGCGAATTTCTTTTTCATTGGAAACATTCCTTTCTGTCAGATGTAGTTTAAGCTAGTCAGCATATAGAAATACTTACTTACTCTTTATATATTCATCAATAGATGCAGCAGCTTTTTTGCCAGCACCCATTGCAAGAATTACAGTAGCGGCACCTGTTACAGCGTCACCACCTGCATATACGCCGTCCTTTGTAGTAGCCATTGTATCCTCATTCACAACAAGACAGCCTCTGCGATTAGCTTCCAGTCCGCTTGTAGTTGAACGAATGAGCGGATTAGGTGATGTACCTATAGACATGATGACTGTATCAACGTCAAAAACATACTCACTATCTGGAATAGCAATAGGTCTGCGTCTACCGCTTTCATCAGGCTCACCGAGTTCCATGCGAATACATTTCATACCACATACTCTTCCATTTTCATCACCAATAATTTCAACCGGATTATTGAGATTAAGGAATTCAACGCCTTCCTGCTTTGCATGGTGAACTTCTTCCACACGTGCCGGCATTTCAGCTTCTGAACGGCGATATACTATGTAAACGTGTTCAGCACCCATTCTCAAAGCACTTCTTGCAGCATCCATGGCAACATTGCCGCCGCCTACAACTGCAACAGACTTTGAACGAATAACAGGAGTATCATACTCATCAAGATAACCTTTCATAAGGTTGATTCTTGTAAGATATTCATTAGCAGAGCAAACGCCTACAAGAGCTTCGCCCGGAATATTCATAAATCTTGGAAGTCCTGCTCCTGAACCAACAAATACAGCTTCAAAGCCATCTTCCATCAGTTCATCTATAGACAGAACCTTACCAATAACCATATCGGTCTTTATATTAACTCCAAGATCCTTGAGATTGCTGATCTCTTCTTGAACTATCTGCTTTGGCAGACGGAATTCAGGTATACCATACATAAGTACTCCGCCAGCAACTTGAAACGCTTCAAAAATAGTTACATCATAACCAATTTTAGCAAGATCGCCTGCACAAGTAAGACCAGCTGGACCGCCGCCTACAATAGCCACCTTATGACCATTCTTAGCAGGAGCATCTATCTTTTTCTTGCCGTTGGTTCTCATATAATCTGCTGCAAAACGTTCCAATCTACCGATACCTACCGGTTCGCCTTTTATGCCACGAATGCATTTTCCTTCACATTGACTTTCTTGAGGACAAACACGACCACAAATAGCCGGAAGACTATTTGTCATTGTAATTGTATCATATGCACCTTCAAAATCGCCAGATGCTATTTTTGCAATAAAATCAGGTATCTTAACACCTACTGGACATCCGTTTACACAAGGCATATTCTTACATCCAAGGCATCTTGTTGCTTCTTCCTGTGCCATTGCAGCTGTATATCCCGTAGAAACTTCTTCAAAACATTTGGCACGCTCTTTTGGGTCACGTTCCGGCATTGGAACTTTTTCCATAGCCATATTAGCCATTTTATTTTCTTCCTTTCCTATTACTTAACAGCCTGCTTCATCATACGGCATTCGTGTTCCTGTTCACGATATGTGCCGTTTCTACGCATAAGCTCATTAAAGTCTACTTTATGTCCATCAAAATCAGGACCGTCTACGCAGGCATACTTAATTTCTCCGCCTACTGTTACACGGCAGCCACCGCACATTCCTGTACCATCTATCATTATAGGATTGAGCGAAACTATAGTTTTGATTCCATAAGGTTCAGTTGTCTTGCAAACGAATTTCATCATAGGAATAGGACCTATTGCAATTACCATATCATACTTTTTGCCAGAATCTATTCTCTCCTGCAAAACAGCAGTTACAAGACCTTTGATTCCATAGCTTCCATCATCTGTACAAATATAAAAATTAGTACTTGCAGCTTTGAATTCATCTTCGAGAATAACTATATCCTTATTTCGAAATCCTGCAATAACATCAACTTCTATACCTTCATTAAACAGATGTTTAGCCTGAGGATAAGCAATAGCACAGCCAACGCCGCCGCCTATAACGCATACAGATTTAACATCATCAGGAACTTCTGTAGGAACACCAAGCGGACCTACAAGGTCAAGTATAGCATCTCCTACATTCAATGAAGCAAGCTTTCTTGTGGAATTGCCCACAAGTTGAAAAATCAAAGTAATATTGCCTTCTTCTCTGTCATAATCCGCAATTGTAAGCGGAACTCTTTCACCATATTCATCTACCCGGAAAATAATGAACTGACCGGGAAGTGCTTTTTTTGCAATCAGTGGTGCTGAAACCTTAATTTTTACAACATCCTGATTGAGTACTGTTTTCTCTATAATTGGAAACACAGTGTTCACCTCTCTCAATATTTAGAATAACCGCATCAAACAGCAATTATTGTTTATTATATCATGTTTTAATTAGATTTTCAAGTATATCCGCATATTTTTTCTTTAAAATTTTATACAAACATACATGCAAAAAAATAAGCCGACTATATTGTCAGCTTATTTTCTTATTTTTCCAAAGTGCAGATTCTTACTCAGCGTCTTCGTCTTCGGAACCTTCCAGATCGTCTATTGTCAAATCATCAAAATCAAATTCCAAAAGCTCGCCGCAGCAAGGACAATTCATAACGCCTTCATCAAGGATAGCATCTGCCAATACGATGGTGTTTCCACAAGTAGGACATACTGTTTCATAAAGGTCTTCATCTTCATTGAAATCATAGTCATCATCGTCAAAATCATAATCGTCATCTTCTTCATCAAAGTCAATATCTTCTTCATCAAGAAGGAACTCTTCAACATTGCCCAGATCTTCATCAAGATCTTCACAAAGCTCAGTAAGCTCATCAACCTGACTCTGAAGGTCGTCCACATAGAGAACAGTAGACTGAAGAACTTCTAATACCTGTTCCAGAACCTTGCCTTCTTTAGTAGTCATATCAATATCAAGACCATCTACAAGACCACGCAGATAAGACATTTGCTCGCTTAACTTCATATTATTCACCTCTTTTTATCTTATTTCACTTTTAATTTAACAGTCAATTATTATTTTATTTAATTTTTATGCACGTTCCATATATTCACCTGTTCTTGTATCGATACGGATAACATCACCCTGATCGATGAACAGTGGAACCTTGATCTCTGCACCTGTTTCAAGTGTTGCTGGCTTTGTTGCATTTGTTGCAGTATCGCCCTTGAAACCAGGATCAGTTTCAGTAACCTCAAGTTCTACAAAGAACGGTGGTTCAACACCAAATACATTTCCCTTATAAGAAAGAACCTTTACCTCTGTATTTTCCTTTACAAATGCAAAAGAAGAACCAAGCTTAGACTTATCAATAGGCAGCTGCTCATAAGTTTCCATATCCATGAAATAATACAGATCATCTTCATTATAAAGATACTGCATATCCTTACGTTCAATGTAAGCTGTAGGATATTTATCTGTAGGGTTGAAAGAACGCTCTACAACTGCACCTGTAATAACATTCTTATACTTTGTGCGGACAAAGGCTGCACCCTTACCCGGCTTTACGTGCTGAAATTCGATAACCTGTACAACGTTGCCATCCATTTCAAATGTTACGCCGTTTCTGAAATCGCCTGCTGAAATCATAATTAAACCTCCGTTAATGCAGTATTTCCGCTTGATATTATGCCGCCTTTTTCTCAATGCAGCTCACGAAAACACATAATATATTTTTATTATACTACAAAAAAAGTCTTTTGGCAATACCTATTTACAGAAAAATTTCTTATATGCTACAAAATAATCATATTTTTAGGTGCATGAGTAAAGTTTTTGCATCCATTTTCAGTAACAAGTATAAAATCTTCTATTCTAACACCAAATTTTCCGGGAAGATAAATTCCAGGCTCTATTGTTATAACATTACCGCTGTGCATAATTGCCCTGCTAAGAGGAGAAGCATTTGGATATTCATGGATCTCCATTCCAACTCCATGTCCCAATGAGTGACCGAAATATTCTCCGTAACCGGCATTTGATATACTTTCCCTTGCAATTCCGTCAAGCCTATTTCCGGCAATACCTGCACATACAGCATCAAGTGCCTTTTCCTGAGCTTCAAGAACAATATTATATACATTCTTCATTTCATCAGAAGGCTCGCCCACTGCAACAGTACGTGTCATATCACTATGATATCCGTCTACAACCGCACCATAATCCATCAGCACAAAATCTCCGTTCTTGACCCTGCATTTATCAGACGGAACCCCATGCGGCATTGATGTGTTTTTTCCTGTAAGTGCTATTGTTGGAAAAGAAAGCTCCTCTGCTCCAAGCCTCATCATCGTAAAATCAAGCTCCAGCTGAATCTCACGTTCTGTAACACCTTCATGAATAAATTCCAAAATGTGTGAAAATGCTTCTTCCGCAAGTTTTTGTGCTTCCTGTATCTTTTCGATTTCAGAAGAATATTTAATCATTCGGCAAGAGTAAATTGCACGGCTCAATGAATCAGAGCTGTCAAACTCAACACTATCTCCCAGCTTTTCACTAAGCTGTTTAAAATCACTAAGCGTAAGTTCCATTGATTCTACAGAGATCCTGTTGACGTTGTGCTTTATGAGCAGTTCTTTTATCTGCTCATAAAGATTATTCTGTAAAATGACTTCACAACCAGATACAGTATTTCTTGCCTTTTCAATATATCTAAAATCTATTATAAGATATGCTGCATCACGAAAACAAACAAGTGTTCCGGCAGATGAAAGCATACCGGTAAAGTATCTTCTATTTACATCAGAATTTATAATTGCACAGCCTGTTTCCTTAGGCAGCATTGCCATAAGTCTTTCAATACGTTCTGTCATAAAATCTCACCTTACATTTCAGCCATTGCATAAAGTGCAAGAAAATAACTATTTATACCAAATCCTGCAATAGTTCCCTTGCACACTGGACTTATTACAGAATTTGAACGGAATCCTTCTCTTGCATGAATATTGCTGATATGAACTTCTATTACCGGTATTTTTATATCATGTATTGCATCATGTATAGCATAACTATAATGTGTATATGCACCTGCATTTATAATAACTCCATCAAAATCTTTTCTTGCTGCATGAAGTCTGTCAATAATTGCACCTTCATGATTCGACTGAAATATCTCAACTGAAAGTCCCAATTTTTCGCCACGGTCCTGAATCATTGTGTTCAGCTCTGCAAATGATGTACTTCCATAGACACCCGGTTCACGTTCACCTAAAAGATTAAGATTAGGTCCGTGTATTACAAGTATTTTTTTCATATACCGTTTCTCCTTTTTTGCATTCATATTATATTCCATAAATAATTTTATACTCTGTTTCCGATTAGATTTTAGTAAGCTTTTTGGGAAGAAATGGAACTTCCATCTTTCTTTTAAATTTAAAAAAGCGTGTCTTTTCATGTTCTATAGGAAACACATACACACATTTTAATCTTTTAAGCTTAGCACCCAATACATCTGTAAAAATCTGATCGCCTGCAACTGCTAATCTATCCCATGAAAGCCCCATCTTTTCCTTTGCTTCACAAAAGCCTTTTGAAAGAGGTTTTTTTCCTTCGCACACAAAATCAAGTCCCAATGCATCAGCAAATGGTTTTACTCTCGGTGGATGATTATTTGAAACAATACACATTTTTATATTGCTCTTCTTCATTCTATCTATCCATTCAGGAACACCTTTTGCCGGCCTTGGATTATCATGCGTAGTAAGTGTATTATCAAGATCCAAAAGAAGTCCCTCTATTCCATACTCTTTTAAAAGTTCCGGCGAAAGGTCACATATTGTTTTAAGAGCTATATCAACATTAAACAGCATACCACACAACCTCTTCTTTTATCATACACATTAAATAATAATATTATTAAAATAAAAACGGACGCACTCTCCAGTGCGTCCGCCATGCTGTATCGCAGATTATATTAATACTTGCGCTTACGAGCAGCCTCAGACTTCTTCTTACGCTTTACTGAAGGCTTTTCGTAATGTTCTCTTTTTCGAACTTCAGCAATCACGCCGTCCTTAGCACATGATCTCTTAAAACGCTTGAGCGCTGTATCCAGAGATTCATTTTTGCCAACACGAACTTCTGCCACTTACTTTTCCCTCCCTTTGCCGCCACGGCAGAGGCTGATCAGATCCAAGCTTACGCTCTTTTCCGACCTATACCACCGAATATATCAATTTAATGATAATCCGGGATAACTCTCTGTTTCTCATATAGCTTGCATTTCATTAAGTTATATTATATTGTACCACGTTTTAATTACATTGTCAAGCTGTTTTTTCATATTATAACATTTTTGTTATTTTGCAACAAAATTAACCAGTTTATTTGGCACATATATCTTTTTAAGCACATTCTTGCCTGCAAGAGCTTCTGCAATTTTTGGTTCTGCTGCTGCCTGCTCAAGAACTGCGTCCTTTTCTGATCCAACCGGAATCTCAAGCTTTGACTTTACCTTGCCGTTAATCTGTACTACTATTTCAACAGTCTGATCTATGCAAAGTGCTTCGTCATATACTGGCCATGACTGCTCACTAAGAATTCCGCCGCAATGTGCTTCGTACATTTCCTCTGTAATATGAGGTGCAAATGGATTCAAAAGCTTTAGAAGTGTATCAAGTTCAGACTTATTTATACTTCCTGTTGCTGCAATATCATTTAACAGTTCCATCATTGCTGCAATTGCTGTATTGAACTTCAAATTCTCAATATCCTCGGAAACCTTCTTGATAGTCTTATGCATCTTAGATTTTATCTCATCACGATATTCATCGCCGTCAACAAGAACATCCTGAAGTGACCATACACGATCAAGGAATCTCTTACAGCCTTTAATGCTTGATGTACTCCATGGAGCAGTCTTTTCAAAATCACCTACGAACATCTCATAAAGTCTTAGAGTATCTGCACCATAGCTTGCTACAACATCGTCTGGATTGATTACATTGCCACGTGATTTAGACATCTTCTGTCCGTCTTCACCCAAAATCATACCATGTGATGTACGACGCATATAAGGTTCTTTTGTGCTTACCTTGTCAATATCATAGAGGAACTTGTGCCAAAAACGTGAATAGAGCAAATGCAAAGTTGTATGCTCCATACCGCCATTATACCAATCAACCGGCATCCAATAGTCAAGGGCTTCCTTGGAAGCAAGCTCTTTATCATTCTTAGGATCGCAATAACGCAGATAATACCATGATGAACCTGCCCACTGAGGCATAGTGTCAGTTTCTCTTTTAGCAGCTCCGCCGCACTTAGGACAAGTTGTATTTATAAAGCTGTCAAGTGTAGACAATGGACTTTCACCATTATCAGTAGGCATATAGCTTTCAACATCAGGAAGAGTAAGCGGAAGTTCACTTTCAGGAAGTGCAACATAACCACATTTATCGCAATGCACTATTGGAATCGGTTCACCCCAATATCTTTGACGTGAAAATACCCAGTCACGAAGCTTATAGTTTACCTTGCTTACGCCCTTGCTGTTTTCTTCCAGCCACTCCTTGATCTTTACCTTAGCTTCTTCTACTGTAAGTCCATCAAGGAAATCACTGTTTGTCATAATGCCTGTTTCACAGTCTGTAAATGCTTCCTTTGTAACATCTCCGCCCTTTACGACTTCAATAATAGGCAGATCAAATACCTTTGCAAAATCATAGTCACGTGTATCATGTGCAGGTACTGCCATAATAGCACCTGTACCATAGCTCATAAGTACATAATCTGAAATGAAAATAGGAATTTCCTTGCCATTTACAGGATTGATACCGCAAACTCCATCAAGGCGAACTCCTGTCTTTTCCTTAGCCATTTCTGTTCTTTCAAAGTCAGATTTTCTTGCTGCCTTTTCCTGATATGCGTGGATCTCGTCCATATTATTA
This sequence comes from uncultured Ruminococcus sp., assembly GCA_937907215.1. Taxonomy (GTDB): domain Bacteria; phylum Bacillota; class Clostridia; order Oscillospirales; family Ruminococcaceae; genus Ruminococcus_C. The sequence goes on along the minus strand of CALESG010000136.1, from coordinate 27,693 downwards.
AGACTTCCGCTCCACTTTTCAATAAGCGGATGTTCCGGTGACATTACCATATATGTTGCACCAAAAAGCGTATCCGGACGTGTTGTATATATCTTAAGAGTATCACCTGCTGTTGTAGCAAAATCAACCTCAGCACCGGTAGAACGTCCTATCCAGTTACGCTGTGTTGTCTTGATTTTCTCAAGGTAGTTTACTTCATCCAAATCATCAAGAAGTCTTTGTGCATATTCAGTAATTTTAAGCATCCACTGTGACTTTACTTTACGTATAACTTCACCGCCGCAGCGTTCACATACACCGCCTACAACTTCTTCATTAGCAAGAACTACTTTACAAGATGTACACCAGTTTACTGCCATTTCCTTTTTATATGCCAGACCTTTTTTGAACATCTGAAGGAATATCCACTGTGTCCAGTGAAAATAATTAGGATCTGTGGTATTTATTTCTCTATCCCAATCGAAAGATAAACCAAGAGATTTAAGCTGACCTTTAAAACGTTCAACATTATTTTTAGTTACAATTGCAGGGTGAATCTTGTTCTTGATAGCAAAATTCTCTGTCGGCAGACCAAACGCATCCCAACCCATTGGGAAAAGTACATTGTAACCTTCAAGACGACGCTTTCTGGAAACAATGTCCATCGCTGTATAAGGACGTGGATGACCGATATGAAGTCCCTGACCAGATGGATATGGAAACTCTACAAGTGCATAAAACTTAGGCTTGCTGTAGTCTGTTCCTGCACTGAAAGAATTATGATCATCCCAGTACTTCTGCCACTTTTTTTCAATTGCGGTAAAATCATACTTGCTCATGTTTTTATCATTCCTTTATTTATTTCATTTTATATTATATTATTTTAATCATTAAAATAAGCTTTTACATTTTTATTAAATGCAAGAGTTGCACCTGCCAAGAGATCAAGAATTCCCTCTGCAAGATATATCCAGTACACAAAACCATTGCCGAGATTTGTAATATTTGTCCAGAAGTGTGCCAAAAATACAAGTGCAAGATAAACTGCAACTATATAATTGCAATATGGTATACGCTTATACAGCAGCACAAAAATAACTCCTGAAACTATAAGCATCAGCACATTTACAAATGAAAATCCAAGTATCAGATTTAGAAGGGCTTTTATAATAACATAAATGCCGACAACTGCTGATAATTTTTTTCCTGCTTCGCTCATAAATTTACCTCCCTATAAATTCTTATTCTTTTTTAAGCCATCCTGAAATATCAACGTGTTCACCATCTGCCCACATACGCTCAAGCTGATAAAAATCTCTTGCTTCTTTATAAAATACATGCACTATAATATCACCATAATCAAGAACTATCCAGCTCGAACCATTTCCTCTGCCTTCTCGATGAATAGGTTCTTCTTCTATTTCTGAAAGTTTATATTCGACTTCATCTGCAAGAGTCTTTGTATGAGTAGTACTCGTACCATTGGCAATTACAAAATAATCACCTAAAATAGTAAGTTCTCCTACTTTTATAACCTGAATATCTTCAGCTCTCTTGCTGTCCAGTGCTTTTACTATTGTTTCCAGTACTTCCATTCTTTCCGCCATTTATTTTAGCTCCTTTCAATTATATTAAATTATATAAATAATTATATCAATCATCACGGCTATAAATATTTTGTTTGCCGTCACTTGTATTTCCGCTGCTTATATCGTCAAGATTTTCCTTGTTTCCGTTAAACTCACTGCCAAGATACTGTCCTTCCGGTACAGCCTCTACAATTGTGCTTTCTTCTGGATAGACCTGATTTTGATAAGGTCGGAAATATGCGTTTATTATATCTATCGCTTCACTCTTGTGAATAGAATATATTGCCTGTCCTTCGTACATAGCACCTTCTCCAGGAACCATATAAATATTTACGCCGTCAAGCGTAAGGCGTTTTGCCGCAAAATCTGCAAGCATACTCATTTCTGCAAGGGAAAGATCAGTCGCAATCCATTCATTGTCATAGATTGTTTCCATAGATGACATAAGCTTTGTCTGTCCCATATTCAGCAATTTTTCCATAGCTGCTGCAAGGAAGATTCTCTGTGCTTTTACACGTCCTATATCGCCTTCATCATATTCTCTTCTAAAACGTATAAACCACTCGGACTGCTGTCCATTCAAAACCTGCTCACCCTTTGGCAAGACCTTGTCCGCTTCATACACGATCTTTTCAGGAAGATTTATAGGAATACCGCCTATTTCATCTATGATATTTTTTATATTTGCACAGTCAAGCTTTATATAACAGTCAATAACAACGCAAAAACTTTCTTCTATACAGTTTACTTCACGCTGAAGAGGTGTTACACCTTCCTGCTGACCAGAAGCATAAACACTGTTGAATTTATTTGTAGATGGATTTGCATAATTAGGCATATAACAATCTCTTGGAATTTGCAGTACATTCATTGTTCCGGCAAACAAATCAAACTGAAAAAGCCAGTTTACATCTGCCAAACGTCCGCTTTCATCCATACCAATAAACAAAACTGTATATTGACCTTCCACTATCTGTTCAAGATTCAGTCCATCATTATTATTCTCAGGGTCGACCTCCGGCTTAAGATCAAGTTTCTCTGTATCTTCAGGTGCAGGCTTTTCAAGCTTTCCCTCTTGAAGTATTGCTGGCTGAGAACGTTTTATAGAGTCAAGGTAAGATATTTTCTCAAAAGTAATATCATTATTCCCATTGACAGTGCGATATGAGAAAATAGGCATATTGATACACATTAAAACGATAATAACAGCACTCATTGCTACAGATACAATTTTAAGTCCAACATTCAAAATCTTTTCTTTTTTGCCTTTGCTTATAATTTCACGCTTAACTTTTTCTTGTACTTTATCTATTCTAATAGTTTTATCCTCTTTTATCCCACGTTGTTTTTTCCCGTTTTTCATATTTATTCACCTCACATAATATATGCTATAATATTCAAATATGATATGTGTCATCTGGAAACATAACGGTATATTCATTATAAGCTTCAAGTGTATAATGAGGAATAACTGCACAACGTTTAAGTTGTTTTCTCATAGAATAACGCAGTGCATAAAGCATACCCTTTTCAAGACTGTCAGCACACGCTTTTCTCATAATCTCAACTCCGCCATAATCACGTTCTTCAGAAGTCATGTCACCCAAATATACTATCTTTTCGAGCAATGACATATTTTTTCTTGCAATAGTGTGAAATCTTACTGCATTGAGAATATCTTCATCATACACCTCAAAATTTGTTTTTAAAAAATACGCTCCTGCAACTCCATGCCAAACTTTCCATGAACCAGCTTCTTCAGCGCAAAATCCCATTTTGCTTTTTACTGCCCAGTCATACTGCTGCTGTTTTGGATCTTCTTTGCAAATATCATGAACCATTCCGGCAAAATATGCTTTTTCGGGATCTTCACCATAAATTTCGGCAAGACGGCGGCACTCCTTTGCAACATTCATTGTATGAATATATCTCTCATGCGACAAACGCTTCTTTAAAAATGTCTGCATTGACTTCACATCATACATATAAAAAATCTCCTCCATTCATCATACGCCATACAATCTGTTCTTTATTATATATTGTACTACATTTTCCGGCAAATAGCAAGAACATTCTTCACCTTTTTTTAAAAGCTCTCTAAGCTCTGTGGAAGATATTGGAAATACATTTTTGCATGATACATTTACAACGCCATATTCTAAAAGCATTTTTGCTGTTTGCATAAGCTGTTCATAATCACCGATATTTCTTGATATACAGCCAAGCTCCGCCATGCTCATTATCTCCTGCCAGCAATACCATCTTTGAAAACTCATGAGTCCATCACTGCCCATAAGCAGCACAATATCATCGTTTTTATATAGTTTCTTCATGTATCGCATAGTATAAACAGTATAACTTACACCATCTGATTTAAGTTCATAATCACTTATGCTCATATGCTTTTCATTCTCAAGAGCAAGCTGAAGCATAGACATTCTGTCCCTTGCAGATGCAACATCTTTTTTTTCCTGCTTAAACGGCGATATTTTAGCCGGCACAAATACTATCTCATCAAGAGAAAAGCTTTCAATTGCAGTTTTTGCAAGATTAAGATGTCCTTTATGCACAGGATCAAAACTACCTCCGTATATGCCGATCCTTCCCATATCAGTCCTTAAGATTTATAACAGGATCCTGCGGATTGCGTTTGTACAAAACGAATCTGTTGCCTATTACCTGAACAACTTCTGATTTTGATCGCTCTGCCAAAATTGCTGCCGCTTCTCTTGCACCATATTCGCAGTTATCAAGTACATGAAGTTTTATAAGCTCACGTTTTTTTAGTGCGTCTAAAACCTGCTGCACCAGTGTATCTCCGATACCGCTTTTGCCTATTTGAAAAATAGTTTCATATGTGCTTGCAATGCCTCTCAGCTTTGCTCTTTGCTTACTTGTCAACATATTTAATTTCTCTCCTTTAAATATTCATTAAAAAGCCTCAGTGCATTTCCTCTGTGGCTTATTTTATTTTTCTCATCATCTGTCATTTCTGCAAGAGTCTTATCTCCCACGCAAAATATCGGGTCATAACCAAATCCGTTTTCTCCACGTTCTTCATTGCCTATAAAGCCCTCACAGCTGCCGGAAAAGAAATGCTTTTCACCATTTTCATCAATATAGCATATTTCACAGATAAATCTTGCACTGCGTTTATCTTTAGGTATGTTTTCAAGTTCACTAAGAACTTTGATTGAACGGTCTTTGTCACTTGCATTTTCTCCTGCAAATCTATGAGAATATACACCGGGTGCACCGCCAAGTGCATCTACTACAAGTCCACTGTCATCTGCTATTACAGGCATATTCAGCTTTTTATATACAGCCGAGGCTTTTATTTCAGCATTTTCACGAAATGTCGTGCCGTTTTCTTCAACTTCAAAATCAGCTCCTGCATCTTTCTGCGAAACAACTTCCATTCCAAAAGGCTTTAATATCTGTGCCATTTCACGAAGTTTATTTTTATTGTTTGAGGCAAGTACTACACGCATCATATATGCTCCTCCTTTTCAAAGAGAGCATTTACAAAATCACTTGCATGGAATGGCTGTAGATCGTCGATCTTTTCACCAACACCTATAAGTTTCACCGGTATATCAAGCTCATTCTTTATTGATACAATAATACCGCCCTTTGCAGTGCCGTCAAGTTTTGTAAGGACGATTCCGCTTATATCAGAAACTTCCTTAAATAATCTTGCCTGATTAACAGCATTTTGACCAGTAGTCGCATCTAAAACAAGCAGTGTTTCTACGCTGCATCCCTCAGCCCTATTAGAAATAATTCTGTTTATCTTAGCAAGTTCCTGCATAAGATTTTTCTTATTATGAAGTCTGCCTGCTGTATCGCATATAAGTACATCACAGCCTCTTGCTTTTGCGGCATCTATTGCATCATATACAACAGCACCCGGATCTGAACCTTCTGAATGTTTTACAAGTTCAACGCCAGAACGCTGTGTCCATACTTCCAGCTGATCAATAGCTGCTGCACGAAATGTATCCGCTGCTGCAACTATAACTTTCTTTCCATCATCTTTAAGCTGATGACAAAGCTTTCCGATAGTTGTTGTCTTTCCTGCACCGTTTACTCCAATTACCACAACAATTGAAGGCTTTGTTGAAAGATCAAGGCTCTGATCTTCTCCAAGAATTTCAGCAATTATCTCTTGAATAAGATTCATGATTTCAGATGGATCTGTTATTCCTCTTTCTTTAATTCGCTTTCTAAGTGCATCACATATAGCTTCAGATGTTTCTACACCCATATCGCCCATTATCATTGTTTCCAAAAGCTCATCGAAAAGATCTTCGTCAATCTTAGTAAAGCTGCCCAAAACATTCTGTATTCTGGACATCATTGATTCTTTTGTCTTTCTAAGTCCTTCACGAATTTTATCGAATATACTCTTCTTTCCGGATTTTTCAGTATTTTCAGATTTTTCGTCTAAGTCTGTTTCTACAACCTCATTTTGACTTTCATCGGGTTCTTCCGGCTCTTCTTCAGATTCTTTTTCAAGTTCTTCTTCAGATATGTCTTCAGGCTTTTCTTCAGATTCGTCTTCCGGTTCTTCTTTAAGTTCTTCTTCAGATGTTATTAAACTCTCTTCTGAATCAATGCCATATTCATCAATGTCATCTTCAGCGTCAACAGAAGTCTCTTCAATCTCTGAGACTTCCTCAACATCTTGAGCCAAAGCTGCAAGTTTTGCCGCCTCTGCTGCAAGCGTGATAGCTTCCTGTCTTTCCTTTTCTATCTCTGCTTCAGCTTCTATGCGCCTGCGTTCCTTCTCATCACGAACTGCTTGTTCACGTTCGGATATTGCTTCTTCCACATCACCTGCTGCAATATGCTCCTGGGCGGACGATTTTTCTTCAACTTCTTCTGCTTCTTCTTTATTTTCCAAAGCAGCTTCTTCCTGAACTGCGTACTTTCTTTTACTAAAAAATCCGCCTTTCTTTTCCTTTTTATTCTTCTTGCTAAAAAAAGCCATGTTTACATACTTCCCTTCTGTCTGTTATGATGTTTCAGCTTCAAATTCATCTTGTTCCATACGCAAAAGCTTTGACACTCCGCTTTCCTGCATTGTAACTCCATACAAAACCTTTGCTTCTTCCATAGCACTGCGCCTGTGAGTTACAAGAATGAACTGAGTCGTATTCGTAAAATGATGCAGATACTGTGCATACTTTCTGACATTACCTTCATCAAGGGCTGCGTCTATCTCATCCAGAATGCAAAATGGTGACGGTCGAAGTTTTAATATTGCAAAGTAAATCGCAATAGCTACAAACGACTGCTCTCCACCGGAAAGCGATATTAGATTCTTTATAACTTTTCCAGGTGGTGCTACGTGTATTTCTATTCCTGATTCAAGGACATTGTCAGGATCTGAAAGAGACAGATTTGCCTCTCCGCCGCCAAATAGATCAACAAATATTTCTTTGAAGTTTTTGTTTATCTCAGCAAAACTCTCCGAGAATATTCGCTGCATCTCACCTGTAAGTTCTGATATAAGCTTTTCAAGTTCACTTTTGGAGTTTTCTGCATCCTTCATCTGTTCGGTGAGAAATCTCCATCTTTCAGAAACTTCTTTATATTCTTCTATAGCAGCAACATTCACGCTGCCAAGACTACGTATTTTTCCCTTTAACGATGAAAGCGCACGCTGTGATTCCTGTACATCTTCAAGCGGCTTGGCAGTTTGTATTGCCTCTGTACGTGTCATTTCATACTGTTCAAACAACCTGCGTATAATATTATCATAATCGCTTTGCATAGAGATTTTTCTCTCTTCAAGACGTGTGACTGTGCCGGCATATTTTTCTTTTGCAGCGTTTAATTCCTTCATGCCTTCCTGAATACGGCGTATCTGCATATCTTCGGCATCATGTACATTTTTCCAATGCTCAGATTCTTCAAAAGCTTTCTTTCTCTTGCTTTCAAGCTGCTCGATTTTATGTCTAGACGCTTCTGCCTCTGCTCTTTTATCTGCAATAATTTTATGATTGGCAGAAAGTTCATCTCTTATGCGAATAGCCCTCTCCTTGGCAGTTCTTTGCTGATTTTCGGCATTATCCAGATCTCTATGGAGTGAATCCATATCTTTTTCAAGAGCTGCTGTTTGAATTCTCATATTAGCCCGCTTTTCAGCTAATTCATTTTGCTCACTTCGCAGATTATCACGCATTCCCTGAGTTTCTTCCATATCCATTTGAGTGCTTTTGATCTTTGACTCAATGTCTTTAAGCTCATTTTGAACACGCTCATATTCGCACTTTGCAATGTCTGTCTTTTCTTTCAGCTCTTTATTCTGAACTAACAGTTCATGCTGTCTGTTTTCTATCTGCTCAACCAAATATCTCTGCTTTTCATATTCGGTCTTTGTACGGAGCTTCTCGGATTCTGCATATGTGCAGCTTTGCCTTAGATTTTCAATAATGCCCTTTAAGTCAGCCGTTTCTCTTTCAGCCTTTAAAAGCAGATTTGTATTTTCAGACTGACGTTCTTTTAACTTTTCTATCTCTCTGCCAAGAGAATTTATCTCAGTTTTTCTTGTTATCATACCGCCGCTTCTTTGAGCTGAACCGCCGGTAAATGAACCGCCCGCATTAACTATCTGACCATCAAGCGTAACTATTCTAAATCTATAGCCATATTTTTTGGCAATAGCTGACGCAGCATCAAGATTTTCTGCAACAACAATCCTTCCAAGCAATGAACGTACTATGCCATCATAAATCGGAGCAAAGCGAACAAGCCTATATGCATAATCTACAAAGCCGGTTTCATTTTGCAGTCCATGCTCTTCAATAGTCTTGCCATGAACAGATGTTATCGGCAAAAATGTTGCTCGTCCTGCACGACGCTGTGCCAAAAATCTGATCCATTTCTTAGCAGCGTCTTCATCATCTACAATTAGATTCTGCATTGCACCGCCAAGTGCTGTTTCAATAGCAACACCGCACCTCTCATCTGTTTCAATGCACTGTGCAACTGTTCCATGAACACCAAGCGGTTTTCCACCATCTGCACGAAGAATAGCCTTTACACTTCCGGCAAAGCCTTCCATATTCTGTTCCATATCATTGAGCAGTTTTCTGCGTTGTTCACGCTCACGTATTGAAAAAGCAAGCTGATTGCTCTCTGTTTTAAGTGCATCTGTATGTCTTATTGCATTTCCGCAAATTTCCTGCTTGTTTTGAAATTCATCATGCAAACTTATAAATTTTTGCTCTGCATCTTTTAATTTAGATTCCCATTGTTTTGTTTTCTCTATCTGGGCTTCTTTTTCCTTAGCAATAGCAACGATTTTCATACCGCCAGAAGCAAGCTGTGCTGAATATTCTTCGTGACTGCGTATAAGATTTTCACTTTGCGTACGAAATTGTCCTTGCTTTACATAGAGATTCTGGAGTTTTATTCCTGTTTCATCAAATCCAGATCCAAGCTTTTCTGCTCTTTCCTCTAATCTTTCCCAATCATGCTGAAGCTGCTCTGCCTCAACACGAAGTGCTATTTCCTGTTTATGAAGTTCCTTCTCACGAACAAGAAGTTCACTTACATATTTTACAGCTGTATCGGACTGACCGGATATATCCTTTGCCTGTGCTTCAAGCACTCCGGAACTTACAAGTGCGTGCTGTACATCGTTTTCACAAACTGCAAGTACTGCTGTAAGATGAGATGTTTCTTCCTCCGCCTTTTTTATTTCAGCACGAAGTGATTCTATTTTTACACTGCTTTCCTGTAAACGTCTATATCCGTTCTGAACTTTTGTTTCATCAGCATTTACATCTCTCTCAATATTTTCATATTGAGCCTTTGCTTCAAGCAGCTCATCTGAAAGCGAATCGAGCTTTTTACGCAGAATATCCATTTGATGAACCCAAATAGATACTTCAAGCTGTTTCTGCTCTTCTGCAAGTATCAAAAATTTCTTTGCCTTTTCAGACTGCACACGAAGAGGCTCAACTCTTCCCTCAAGCTCTGATGCAATATCACGCAGTCTTGAAAGATTATCTTCTGCACTTGCAAGGCGTCTTTGTGCCTCTTCTTTTTTATAACGAAATTTTGAAACACCAGCAGCTTCTTCAAATATATCTCGTCTGTCTGCACTTTTAGCACTAACGATCTCTGCTATACGACCTTGTCCTATTATAGAATAACCGTCACGTCCCATGCCGGTATCCATAAAAAGCTCATTTACATCCTTAAGACGAACTGGTTTTCCGTTTATACGATACTCACTTTCACCGCTGCGATAGAGCTTTCGAGTAACGCTTACTTCTTCTCCATATTCTTCTCCGAGAATTCCAGAGCTGTTGTCAATATTCAGCGTAACTGCTGCAAAGCCTGTAGGCTTCCGCTGCTTAGTACCGGAAAAAATAACATCTTCCATTTTGTTGCCACGCAATGTTTTTGTAGATTGCTCACCTAATACCCATCTGACTGCATCGCCAATATTACTCTTTCCGCTGCCGTTCGGACCTACTACAGCTGTAAGACCAGCATCGAAGCTTAGCTTTATTTTATCCGGAAAGGACTTAAAGCCCTGAAGTTCAAGTGATTTTAAATACATCGTACACTTCCTCTCCAAGTGTTTCTGTAATGACACCGCTTGTCTTTCCACTGCAAAAAGATATTCTTATCATTTCATCTGGAAAATCACTGCGTTCTGATATTTTCAAACACACACCATAAGCATTTTCAGAAAAACATTTCTTATTTTCTTTATTATGTCCTGCTGCAAGGCTTGACCTGCCTTTTGCTGTTTCAACAAGTACAAAACTGCCCTTTGCTCTGTTCTTTAAAATATCATTGTTCTTTTCCGCCCAACCAAGCATTTTTTTCAGATAAAGATTTCCAAGAGCTATCTCTTTTAATGACGGATGATAAAATCCTCCCAATATCCTCTTTTCCATACTCTTTTCCGCATGAAGTCCGCATCTTATTAGTGTGATGTTTTCCTGTTTTAACCTGCATATTGCATTTGCTGTAAACTCTATCATCTCATTCCATGACGGCAAAATATATTCTCCGCTTTTATAAAGCTCGCCAAGATGAGTGCCTTCTAAAACAACAGTAGGATAAATTCTGAGTGTATCAGGTCTTAATCTTATACATTCAGACAAAGTATATTCTTCGTCCTCTTTACTGCTGCCATAAAGACCGTACATCATTTGCAGTCCAAGTGAAAAGCCGTACCGTTTTATTCTCTCCGATGCCTCTGCTATATCTTTTGCACTGTGACCACGTCTATTTAGCATAAGAACTTTATCAGACATACTCTGAGCACCAAGCTCTATCGCAGTAACACCATATTTCTTTAAAACAAGCAGAATATCATCCGGCAAGGCATCCGGTCTTGTGGAGATCCTTATTCCCGAAAAGCCGTTTTCACCCAAAAAAGGCTGAACTGCTTCAAGATATGCAATCATGCTTTTATAGGGAATCGCTGTAAAACTGCCGCCAAAAAATGCTATCTCTGAATTTTTTCCATCAATTCCGCTTTCAAGGCTATCCCTGCACTGATCTGCAATATATTCAGGTTTTGGAGGCTCTGATTCTCCGCTTATTGCTTTTTGATCGCAGAAACTGCACATATTAGGACATCCCATATGCGGAATAAAAAATGCAACATTAGAGTGTTTCTTCATAACCCATAAGTGTGAGAGCTTCCTTTGCAGCCATTTGTTCAGCAGCTTTCTTGCTCTTTCCCGTACCTGTTCCTATAACGTTTGAATTAAGGCAAACATTTACTGTAAATGCCTTGTCATGATCCGGACCATATTCACCTGCAAGAACATATTCAACCTTTTCTTCAGGGTTTTTCTGAATTATCTCCTGCAAAACTGTTTTATAATCACGAAAACATATCAGATTGCTTTTCTCTGCATGTTTAGGAATAAATCTCAGAACATGCTTTGATGCAGCTTTCATTCCGCCGTCAAGATAAATAGCAGCGATAACAGCTTCAAAAGCATCTGCTAAAATAGATGAACGTTCTCTTCCGCCGGTATGTTCCTCACCTTTGCCAAGCAAAATAAACTCACCAAGATGTATCTCCTTTGCAAATACATGAAGTGCCTTTTCACATACAAGAGAGGCTCTTAGTTTAGTAAGGTCACCTTCCGGCAGATCTTTATAATTATTAAAAAGATAGTCAGATACTATTATTGAAAGAACGCTGTCACCTAAAAACTCAAGACGTTCATTGCTGTTGCGGCATTTCTTCTTTTCATTTGCATAAGAAGAATGTGACAGTGCTTCTTCAAGCAATTGCTTATTCTTAAAATGATAATCAATATAATTTTCAAATCGGCTAAGTTCTTCATAATTCGGCTGTTCCATTATTTTCATCAACCTTTCTGCAAGCTGCAAACAGTTTCTGAAATTGCAGCAATCATATTACCTTTAACACAATCTCTTGCCTGACGAATAGCATTATAAAAAGCTTTTGCATCAGAGCTGCCATGTGCTTTGATAACCGGTTTTGACGCACCTATCATAAGGGCTCCACCGACAGCTTTATAATCAAGCCTCTGTGAAAGCTTTTTTATTTTACTCATAACAAGTAGTGCCGCAAGCTTGCCTGAGCCTGCAAATATACTATTTTTTAATTCACTTGACATGAATTTTCCCATACCCTCATAGAGTTTCAAAGCAATATTTCCTGTAAAACCATCTGCTACTATAACATCAGCTGTACTAAATGGCAATTCCCTTGCTTCGGCATTGCCGCAGAAGTTTACAGGTGCTTCCATTAGAAGCTTGTATGCTTCAAGATCAAGCTCTCTGCCTTTTGTTTCCTCTGCACCTACATTAAGGAGCTTTACCTTAGGATTTTTTACACCCATTACTCTTTCCATATAAGAACTGCCCATAATTGCAAACTGTACGAGCATCTCAGGACGGCAGTCGTTATTTGCACCTGCATCAAGAAGAATAAAAGGTTTATCAGCTGTAGGCATGATCGGTGCAAGTGCCACACGCTTTATTCCTTTGATACGCTTTACAATAAATGTTGAGCCAACCACCAATGCACCACTGCTGCCTGCTGACACAAAAGCATCGCCTTTATTTTCGCTAAGTGCCTTCATACCAACAGCCATCGAACTGTCTTTATGCTCTTTTATAAGGGATACAGGTTCTTCATGTATATCAAATGATTTTTTTGTATGTATAATATCCATTCCATCAAGAGATATATTATTTTCCTCTGCAAGTTCACGAATAATTTTTTCGTCACCTACAAGTGTTACATTTACATTTAGATCACTTACCGCCATTGCTCCGCCTTTTATAACCTCAAGCGGTGCATGGTCACCTCCAAACGCATCCACAATAATATTCATTTAAATTTTCACCTCTCATTTACTGACAGATATTCTTCCAAAGCTGTAAGCGCTCTGTCTGCATACGCCTGATATTTAACTTTTTTATCACGTATGCGTTCCGGCAAATCCGGAAGTATTCCCATATTACAACCCATAGGCTGAAATTCCGAAACATTCTTATCACTTATATATGCTGCAAGTGCTCCCATCATTGTTTCTCTGGGAAGAACAAGCTGTTCTTTTCCCGAAAGTTTTCTTGCAAGGTTTTTTCCTGCAAGTATTCCGCTGGCTGCTGATTCTATATAGCCTTCCACTCCGGTGATCTGACCTGCAAAAAACATAAGCGGATCATTTCTGAGTGAATAATCTGCATTCAAAAGACGTGGACTGTCAAGAAATGAATTTCTGTGCATTACACCATAACGCATAAATTCGGCATTTTTAAGCCCTGGAATCATAGAAAATACTCTCTTTTGCTCTGCAAACTTTAAATTCGTTTGGAATCCTACAAGATTAAAAAGTGTGCCATGACTGTTCTCACGTCTAAGCTGTACTACTGCATAAGGACGTCTGTCAGTGCGTGGATCTGTAAGTCCAACAGGCTTTAATGGTCCAAAACGCATTGTATCTTCTCCTCTTGAAGCTAAAACTTCAATCGGCATACAACCTTCATAAACACGGAAAATTTCCTTGTCGAATTCGCTTAATTCTGCACGTTCAGCATTTATAAGTGCATTATAAAACTCAAGATACTCTTCTTTATTCATAGGACAATTGATATAATCAGCATCGCCTCTGCCATATCTTGAAGCAAAAAATGTTATATCCTTGTCAAGGCTGTCATATGTGACAATAGGTGCTGCCGCATCAAAAAAGCTTAGACGCTGACCGCATTTTTCTTCAATGCTTTTAGCAAGCCCTGCTGCTGTTAAAGGACCGCTTGCTATGATAGCAGGAGATTCCGGCAGCTTACTTACTTCCTCTGATGATATACTTATAAGAGGATGAGATTTTATTTTTTCAGTTACCATATCGGAAAAAAGCTCACGGTCTACTGCAAGTGCACCGCCTGCCGGAACAGATACTTTTCTTGCACATGGAATGAGAAGTGAACCCATTCTTTCCATTTCAGCCTTTAAAAGTCCGGCTGCTGATGCAAGGCGATCTGCCTTAAGAGAATTAGAACAGACAAGTTCTGCCAATCCTTTATAATGATGTGCCGGTGTAAACTTTACCGGTTTCATCTCATAAATAGTTACAGGAAAACCTGCTTCTGCAAGCTGCCATGCAGCTTCGCAGCCTGCAAGACCTCCGCCTATAACTGAAATATTTTGCTTTGTGTTCATATTATTATTCTCCGCCTACAATCGGTCTGTCATAGCCGCAGCCCTGCTTTTCACATACTTTATGACCAGACTTTCCGCCTTTTTGAAAAAGAGTGCAGCCGCACTGCGGACACTTCTCCTCAAGAGGAATATTCCACGTCATAAAATCGCAATCAGGATAATTTGCACAGCCATAAAAACTTCTGCCACGCTTTGACTTTTTGAGTATTATCTTTCCGCCGCATTTTGGACAAGTACCGGGTGTTTCCTGTACTATCTTCTTTGTATTTGTGCATTCAGGGAATCCCGGACAAGCAAGAAATCTGCCAAACCTGCCGATTTTTATAACCATTTTTCTTCCGCAGTTTTCACAAACAATATCTGTTTCTTCATCAGGTACTTTAACACGTTTTCCTTCCATCTTTTCTTCTGCTTCGGAAAGAGTCTTTGAAAAGTCACCATAAAACTCATCAAGAATATTTATCCAATTACGCTTGCCTTGCTCAACTTCATCAAGATCGTTTTCCATTTTCGCTGTAAATGCAGCGTCAACTATATTCTGAAAATGCTCTTTCATAAGGTCAGTAGTTACTTCACCAAGTACCGTGGGCTTAAGTGCCTTGCCGTCACGCTCAACATAAAGCCTTGATATTATAGTTGTTATAGTAGGTGCATAGGTACTCGGTCTGCCAATACCGTTCTCTTCAAGAGTTTTGATAAGCGATGCTTCAGTATAACGTGCCGGAGGCTGTGTAAAATGCTGATTTCCTTTAAGTGAACGAACCTTAAGAATATCTCCCTCATTAAGCTTTGGCAGGTTTTTATTATCGCCTTTTGAATCTTTTGATTCTTCATAAAGCACTGTAAATCCATCAAACTTAACTGTAGAACCATTTGCTTTAAACAAGCAGTTATCAGCCATAATATCAACGGAAACAGTATCAAGCACAGCATCTGCCATCTGACTTGCTATAAATCTCTCCCAAATAAGCTTATAAAGCTTATACTGGTCTGACGTCAAACTTGACTTAAGTCTTGCAGGCATGAGTTCCGGCATTGATGGACGAATCGCTTCGTGGGCATCCTGTGCATTCTTCTTAGATTTATAAACACGTGGCTCAGCGGGAACATAGTCTTCACCATATGTGCTGCGAATGTAATTTGTCGCAGAATCTCTTGCTTCATCAGAAATTCTAAGGCTGTCGGTTCTCATATATGTTATAAGACCCATTGCACCCATTCCGTCTATTTCCACACCCTCGTAAAGTTCCTGAGCAACTTTCATAGTACGTTTGGATTGAAAGCTCAGCTTATGTGACGCTTCCTGCTGAAGTGTAGATGTTATAAACGGTGCTGACGGGTGTTTTTTAGTAACACGTTTTTTTACTTTTGAAACCTTAAATTCCGCTTCATTGAGCCTTGCAAGAAGTGCATCTGCCTCTTCCTTTGCAGCTATCTCAGTTTTATCAACACGCTCTCCGTCAACTGCTGTAAGCTTTGCGGAAAATATCTTTTTAGAAGAAGCAGTTGAAAGCTTTGCATCAATAGACCAATACTCCTGCGGTACAAAAGCTTTTATTTCATTTTCTCTGTCCACAACAAGACGCACTGCCACCGACTGAACACGTCCTGCTGACAAGCCACGGCGAACTTTTTTCCAAAGAAACGGACTTAACTTATATCCAACTATTCTGTCGAATATTCTTCGTGCCTGCTGTGCATTTACAAGGTCTATATCTATTTTATGCGGATTATTCATACCATTTTGTATTCCGCTCTTTGTTATCTCATTAAATTCAACACGATTGTCATCATTCATGCTGAGATTAAGCATTTGTGCAATATGCCATGATATTGCCTCACCTTCACGGTCGGGGTCAGTTGCAAGATATACACGACCTGCTTTTTTCGCATGAGATTTAAGTTGCTTTATAACATCTTCCTTGCCTTTCATATCAATATACTGTGGCTTGAAATCATGTTCAACATCAACACCAAACTTAGATTTTGGCAAATCACGTACATGACCCATTGAAGCAATAACTTCATAGTCATTACCAAGATATTTTTGTATAGTTTTTGCCTTTGCAGGCGACTCCACAATAACAAGATTTGACATATTTCATTCGACTCTGCAATTTACATTATTATGCAGAGATGACTCCTTTCTAAAGGATACCATAACATTGTCCCGTAAATCTGGACACATAACCCTCTATAATAAGTTCTGTCAACGCAGACGCTACTTCATTTTCATCAGCATCAAGTCTTTCCAAAATAGTATCTATATGCATTTGATGTTCCTGTGATAAAAGTATCGCTATATCAAGTTCAAGACCGCTTAGTGATGAAAAATCCTTTATTCTTCCAGTATTATCGCCTGAAACATTAGCCTGAACCGAATCTGCTTCTGCGTTATCTTTTTCTATTTTCTCTTCTACTAAATTATCTTTTTCTGAAACATTTTCACTTTTTTTAGATTTTTTCTTTTTAGGCAAGCTCCTTGCCTTTTTATCTTCTTTTTCATCACTGCCAAAGAAAACCGAATCTTCCATTTTATTTTTTGTTTCAAATAAAATGGACGGCTTTAGTTTATGTGCAAATTCAGCATAGTATTCGTTTAATATATCCAAATGACTAAACACCGGAGTTGCACCATCACGCAGATATTTTACCACACCTGCATACCTATTGTCAAATATATCCGCCGGCGGAACACAATATACCGTTTTTCCCTGCTCAAGTGCAAGATTTGCAGTAATAAGTGAACCACTCTTTTCAGGTGCTTGTATGATAA
Organism: uncultured Ruminococcus sp.; assembly: GCA_937907215.1. Taxonomy (GTDB): domain Bacteria; phylum Bacillota; class Clostridia; order Oscillospirales; family Ruminococcaceae; genus Ruminococcus_C. The sequence goes on along the minus strand of CALESG010000136.1, from coordinate 10,664 downwards.
GAGTACTCTTGCTTATACCGGATAAAATTCTGTTTCGCATCGGAAAATTTTTGGGATAAGGCTCTGTTCCCGGCAAAAATTCTGTAAGCAGCAGTCCATTTCTTACTATATATTTTTTAGCACTTGCATTATCCCTTGGATAATCCACATCAATTCCACAACCAAGCACCGCAGCTGTTCTTCCTCTTGAGAGAAGTGCTGCTCTATGCGCCGCAGAATCAAGACCTACTGCAAAGCCGCTTACTATTACAACTCCCGAACGAGCAAGTTCACTGCATATCCAATTTGCCACACGTACACTATATTCAGTAGGATTTCTTGTTCCTACTACAGTAAGTGTTGGATATTCCTCAAGAATTTTTATATTTCCCTGATAAAATAAAACTGTTGGAGGATTATATATAGCTTTAAGGCTGGGTGGGTAATTGTCGTCGCCAAAGCAAGTAACAGAAATATTTTTCTTAATGCAAATTTCAAGTATCGCCTTAGCCTTATCCAAATTCGTATTGCAAACAGCTCTTTTCTGAACTTCAGTAAGACCAAAGCGCTGCCTTTGATTTTCTTCCTGCAAAATATAATATGCTCTTTTGGGTGTTTTGGAAACATGAATAACTGTCCATATTTTAGGATTACCTGCACCAAGAACCATAACCAGCCATATCCAGTATTCAATCATTTCCATTGATTTTTCCTTTCATCATTTCCCACATAAGTATTCCGGCAGCCATCGCAGCATTAAGCGATTCTATATTTCCATGCATAGGAATAGTTATTTTTCTTCCGCAGCGGTCAGATATATCTTCTGGCAAACCATTGCCTTCATTTCCGATCCAAACAGCACGTCCGGTACAAGAATAATCACATTCTCCCACAAGCTCAGCCGCACCTTGTACAACAGCAGCATCACTTTTTATATTTTTTCTTTCAAGCTCTGAAAAAAGTTTATCCTCATCATTGCATACAGCTACAGGCACACGAAAAAGTGAACCCATAGTTGCCCTTACAACCTTTGGACTATATACATCACAACTTTTGCAAAATACAACTCCGCTTATACCCAATGCATCAGCTGTTCTAAGTATCATGCCTGCATTTCCGGGATCTTGTAATCTATGGAGAATTACAAATGTACCGTCATCTTTTAAAAAATCACAAAGCAAAACTTCATTATTCATACTGCATATGGCAAATACACCCTGCGGACATTCTGTTTCTGCCATATATTTACAAAGCTCTCCGGAAATAATATACATCCTGCATTCACAATTTATATAAACAGAAAGTTCATCTGAATATTTCTCAAAAGCCTCGTCTGTAATAAAAATGCTTTTTATCTTTGCACCATTCTTAAGCGCATCAGATACAAGTCTATAACCCTCAAGTACAAAACTTTGCTCTGCCTGCCTAAATTTCTTGTTTCCTGAAAGCTTTCTGTAAAATTTTATGAGCGAATTATCCTTTGCTGTAATTCTACTATATGAACAGCCCATTATGAATCCTCCTCTTATAACAAAACACGCTCCGTGTTTTACCAGAGCGTGTTCAGATTACCTATTACAGAGCTGCCTTTGCCTTTTCAACAATTGCAGTAAAGCCTGCTGCATCATTAATTGCAATCTCGGACAGCATCTTTCTGTTCAGTTCAATGCCAGCCTTCTTGCAGCCGTTCATAAATGTTGAATAGTTGATACCATTCATCTTGCAAGCAGCAGAAATTCTTGTAATCCAGAGCTGTCTGAATTCTCTCTTCTTCTGCTTTCTGCCAATGTAAGCATAATTGCCAGACTTCATTACAGCCTGTTTAGCCATCTTGAAGTGTTTGCTCTTGCTGCCCCAATAGCCCTTAGCGAGCTTAAGTGTTTTATTTCTTCTCTTACGAGTCATCATTGCACCCTTAACACGTGCCATAATCTTCTACCTCCGATTTTCTATTTATTGTTTTCCTGAAATACTCTTCTCAGATTAGAGATACGGCAGCAGCTTCTTCAGTGCTGGTGCGTTTGTAGCATCTGCTACACCTGCGGTACGAGCGATTCTCTTACGCTTTGTATCCTTCTGTGTGAGTCTGTGTCTTTTATTTGTCTTCTGATACTTCAGTTTACCGGAGCCTGTCAGCTTGAAACGCTTCTTTGCACCAGAATGTGTCTTTGTCTTAACCTTTGCCATGGTGGTATATCCTCCTTTTACTTAGATGTTTTCGGTGAAATGAACATGACCATACTGCGGCCTTCCATCTTTGCAGGCTTTTCAACAGTGCCAACAGCCGAACAAGCATCCTTGAATTTCTCAAGCAGCTCTTCACCTATCTGCGGGTGTGCAATAGCACGCTTACGAAATCTTACTGAAACTTTAAGCTTATCACCGCCTGTCAAGAACTTCTTTGCCTGATTGACCTTTGTTTCAAAGTCATGAGTATCAATTGCAGAAAACATACGAATTTCCTTTATGGCAACAACCTTTTGATTCTTGCGGGCTTCCTTTTCACGTTTCTGCTGTTCAAAACAGTATTTACCATAATCCATTATACGGCATACCGGCGGCTTTGCCTGCGGTGCGATTTTTACAAGATCAAGATCCTTATCATATGCAAGTTTCTGTGCATCTCTTGCAGACATATTTCCCAGTTTTGTTCCGTCGCTGTCAATGACGAGAATTTCCTTGTCACGAATTTCTTCATTGATTTGCAGCTCTTGTTTGCTGATAAGCCAGCACCTCCAAACATTTTAATTACAAACAAAAATGAGTGCATCACACTGTGAGCACTCCTCATAATAATACCTTGCCTAACAATATAGTAAAAATACTATTGCTGACAAAATATATTAACCGTTTCGATTAAAATTAAAAACCAAACGGTGAGAACTGTGATGCTCTACTTTGTTTACTCTGATTATTATACTCTATTCCTGCCACATTGTCAAGTCAACTTTATCTTTTTTACATTTTATTCACAAACTTTATTCCAAAGCTCTGACAACCATTCAAGGCATTTAAGTTTGTAGCGAAATTTCTGCGGATCATTCAGCATTTCCTTTTCATCTTCCGTAAAATACTCTTCCTGCAAATTTTCATCTTCAGAAGCAGCCGGTACACAAAGCGGCGGATACATAACACACCACCAGTTCTGACCTTCTGCCTTTCCTATATTTATTCTTACAGCGTTGTAAACACCGGCAGGCATAGTAATATCTTCATACATACGCTCATCAAATGCTATTTTTTCATATTCAGCTGTAACTGTATAATCATAGCCTTTTTCAGCAACTGTTTTTCTTGCGATCTCTTCAAGTGCCGGCAAACAAAGCTCTGCTGCTACCGCTGCTTCTTCAGTAGAATCAATATCTTCAAAATAGCATGAACCATTCTCTAAAACAGCATCACGAACAGCATATTTCAAAAGCTGATCATCATAAGAATCAGAATTTGCCAAAATATGAAGACGAACGACATCATCCTCAAGGGCATACAATGTAGCGGCACTCTTACTAAATGATGAAATCATAAGGGCTGCTGCAAATCCAAGCATAGCTGCAATTTCCATTTTTTTCATAACTCTCACCTCGGTGAAAGTATGGGCAGCACATATGGCTTTATGCATCTAAATTAAAATAAAATATAAAATCATAAAATCTCACACAAAATCGTATTTGACACAAGAAAACCGTTTGGCGTAAAACAAACCCTATCCTCATTTATTTTCATAAGACCTGCTTTTGCAAAATATTCTGTCGTTTCTTTCTGTAAATCACTTAGCCATGACAATGGTATTCCCTCTGTCAAACGCAGTCCAAGCATTATACTCTCCGTTAGCAAATTAGGATATTCGTCTTCTATCAAAATTTTTTGATGCTCTTCTGCTATAAATAAATCAAGTTCTGACGGAACGTAAAATCTTTTATCAATAAACGAATGTGCAGACGGTCCGATTCCAAGATAAGGCTTAAGCTTCCAGTATCTGCAATTATGACGGCTCTCAAAACCTTTTTTTGCAAAATTAGAAATCTCATACTGAAAAAAGCCATTTTCATTTAAATAAGACACCATTTGCAAGTAAAATTCTGCGGTTTCATCATCATCGGGAACAAGATTCTGCATATTCTGCATTGCATAGGGTGTTCCTTCTTCTATTTTAAGCATATATGCAGAAATATGATTTATAGGAAGCTGAACAAGCTCTTCAAGAGTTTGCATCATTCTTTTTTTAGTTTGACCTTTTGTCCCTATCATAATATCACATGAGATATTTTCAAAGCCTGCTCTTACCGATTCATATACTGTATCAATTCCCTGTTCTGCTGTATGCAGTCTTCCCAGTGTAAGAAGGGCATCGTTCTGTAGATCCTGCAATCCTATCGAAATACGATTTACTCCAGCTTTTCTATAGCCTAAAAGCGATTCATAACTGACAGTGGCAGGATTCACCTCCATTGTAATCTCAATCTTATGTTTTTGGGGATCTTCGACATTAAAAGAATTATATATGCACTCAATGATTTTTGAAATATTTTCAGCGGACAAAAGTGATGGTGTACCTCCACCAAAATATATAGTATCAACATTCCTAGGAATGTCTGCCTTCTTGCTGTAATGCTCTATATTTCGGCAAACCGCCTGCACATAAGCATCCCGCTCATGCAGGCGGTTTACACATGAATAAAAGTCACAATAAGGACATTTTCTCAGACAAAACGGTACATGAATATAAATTCCAATTGTATCAGCTTCTGATGTCATTTCTGATTACCTTTGTAAGCGGCATAAAAAATGCATCAAAAAGCTTGCAAAAAAGCCATGCAGCAGCAATACAGCCTGCCATAAGCAAATATGCAACAGTATTATTGTCGATAAGAAAATAGCAAAGCAGCACAGCAACAAGAGCGACTATATAAACGACAGCACTTACAATAGTAGAAACTTTACCATTGCAGCAGCGTCTGCCACATGATTTGCAAACTTTACCACGTGAATTAAGTCCGCCTGCCAAAGCTTTTGAAATAGGGTTAAAACTCTTTTCACCACAATGCGGACAATTGTAAATAGATTCCTTACTCATATATAACTTTCTCCTTATTCAGTATCAAGCTTAAGAACACTCATAAATGCTTCCTGCGGAACTTCTACAGTACCAAGAGAACGCATTCTCTTCTTACCTTCCTTTTGCTTTTCAAGCAATTTTTTCTTACGTGTAATATCACCGCCATAGCATTTAGCAAGTACATCTTTACGCATTGCTTTTATAGTTTCACGGGCAATAATCTTGCCGCCGATAGCTGCCTGTACAGGCACTTCAAAAAGCTGTCTTGGAATATTTTCTTTAAGCTTTTCTACCATTTTTCTTGCACGTTCATATGCTTTGTCAGCATGGATAATAAATGAAAGTGCATCAACTACATCGCCATTCAGAAGAATATCAAGCTTTACAAGTCTTGATGGAGCATATTCACTCAAGACATAATCAAATGACGCATAACCCTTTGTACGTGATTTTAAAACGTCAAAGAAATCGTAAACTATTTCATTAAGCGGAAGATCATATTTTAAACAAACACGTTTATCATCAATATATTGCATATCATGGAATACGCCACGTCTATTTTGGCAAAGGTCCATGACATTGCCAACGAAGTCAGATGGTGTGAGAATCTCAGCATTTACCATAGGCTCTTCTGCCATACTGATAACCGCAGGATCTGGATAATTTGATGGATTATCTATGAACACAACATCTCCGTTTGTAAGTGTGACACGATATATAACAGAAGGTGCAGTTGTTATAAGGTCAAGGTTATACTCTCTCTCCAAACGCTCTTGAATAATTTCCATATGAAGAAGTCCAAGAAAACCGCATCTAAATCCAAATCCAAGTGCTATAGATGTTTCTGGTTCAAATGTTAGAGAAGCGTCATTCAACTGAAGTTTTTCAAGAGCTTCTCTAAGGTCACCATATTTTGCACCATCAGCCGGATATATACCAGAAAACACCATAGGATTTGCCTTACGGTAACCCGGCAAAGGCTCATCACACGGCTCTTCATCAAGTGTTACAGTATCGCCGACCTGAGTATCACCTATACTCTTTATAGAGGCTGTCAAATATCCAACTTCACCAGCACGAAGAACGCCTGTATTAACAAGCTGATTTGTATCCATATAACCGGCTTCAACAACAGTAAAGGCAGCTCCTGTTGCCATAAGGCGAATTGTATCACCTACTTTAACAGTACCGCCTTTTACACGAATATATATTACAACACCCTTGTAGGCATCATAATAACTGTCAAAGATAAGTGCCTGAAGCGGAGCATTAGGATCTCCCTTGGGTGCAGGAATATCTGTTACAATGCGTTCAAGAACCTCTTCAATATTGATTCCTGATTTTGCGGAAATTCTTGGTGCATCCATTGCAGGAATGCCAATAACATTTTCAATTTCATTGCAAACTCTCTCCGGATCAGCTGCCGGAAGATCTATCTTATTTACTACAGGTACGACCTCAAGATCATGTTCTATTGCAAGGTAAGTATTGGCAAGAGTCTGTGCTTCAATTCCCTGAGAAGCATCAACTACAAGAACAGCTCCTTCACAGGCAGCAAGACTTCGGGATACTTCATAATTAAAGTCAACGTGACCCGGTGTATCAATCAAATTAAATACATATGTTTTTCCGTCTTTAGCTTTATAATTCAGATGAACCGCACGTGCTTTTATGGTGATACCACGTTCACGTTCTATATCCATATTATCAAGAATCTGTTCTTCCATATCACGTTCTGCAACAGTAAAAGTTTTCTCCAGAATACGATCGGCAAGTGTTGATTTTCCGTGGTCAATATGGGCAATAATACAAAAATTACGAATGTTGTCCATCATTGCAATATACTCCTTTAATATACTCCTTTGGATTTTTATAATGTAACACCGTACAAAGCCGTCAGGCGAGCTTTGTGCGGTGTTGCCTAACAATTTTAAATAATCTTATTTATTATATCATGATTTTGCATTATTGTAAAGAGGAAAAAAACAAATAAAGTTTTTCGGGTGTAAATCCAGTCAGAATTACAGAAACAATTCCTGTTTTTTCAATATTTTATCATCTTTTTTATGCAATACAACTTTTCAAATTTTTCTGCAAAAAAATTTGAAAAAATGCTTGACAAACCTTTTTGTATGTGATATAATATAAAAGCTGACTGAGAAAGACAGCATACAATAAATATTGGGGTGTCGCCAAGTGGTAAGGCAGCGGACTCTGACTCCGTTATTTCGAGGGTTCAAATCCTTCCACCCCAACCATTAACACCAAATGATTTTAAAATCATTTGGTGTTTTTTATTTTATAAATAAATCTAAAATGCAAAAATCGGACGCACAAAGCATCCGATTTTTTATGATAGTAGTATAATATAAGGAGAGTATAAAAAGTATCTTAAAGCTTATTTGTTTTTATTTGCAAGGAAACTCAAATCAACAAATGTTGTACCTCTGCTTACTTCCTCACCTATATCCACACCAGTCGGCTGAAGCATAAGATACAAATCTGGAAGATCTTCTGTGTTTACAAGGAATGCTATCTGAACATTTACTGTATCCCCTGCCTTAAACGGCTCAAGGTTATTCTTGCTCATTGCATAGTCAGTGCTGATGCTGAACATCATATCATCAACTTTCAAGTCATGCATGCTTTCATTGTAGTACATATCTTCTGATTCCTGTGTATAATTAAGAATATTTCCATCATCATCAATGCGAACCATAGATGGGCAAATGCATTCATCCCAATCAATATCACCTGTATTCTTATAGGTAACATCTACAACAACCACGCTTTGAGCTAAGGTTTCTTCATAATCTTTTTCGTCAAGAGTATTTACACCGTCACCTCTACGATACCATGTACGAATATTATCTTTAACTGTGCCGTCTGGATTTGTATATTCACTGTAGTCAGCTGAGTTATTAAATGAATCTGTTGTAATACCGTAAAAATTATTCTGAATGCGAATATCGTTGATAGTAGCCTCTACAGAATATGTGCCTTTTTCCAGACCTTCTTCAACTGTCTTAATAGGTTCACCTATATTTGCGAGTTTAATAGATGCTGGATCAACCTTTGTGACTACTTCATAATATTCAGCAGTTTCTTCTGATTCCTGATTCTCTGACCAGTCCATCGCCACCTCAGTATCCCATGATTCAAGTGAAAGATTCTGAAGGATCTTATCACGCTCTTCATCTGAAACATCACCCATTATATAAACCTGTGCAGCATATGGTGTATCCTTAAATGCTACCCATGCTTCATCGTGTCTTTCCTGTGACTCCTGACTATGAGCTATAACAACAACATCATTACCGTTTGCATCTGTATATGAATTTGTATTTACAGCATTAGTTATGCTTTCATGAAATACTGAATCGCCTGTAGGTATTTTCCAGAAAAATACGCTTATGCCACGCATATCATCTGTATCTGCACCGTATTTCATAAGAGATGTATGCTCTGCTCCGCTATGCATTTTCATATCTTCCGGAACCCAACCTACATTCAGAGCTTTTATTTCCATAGAAGGATTTTCACCAACGTCAATTGTAATGTCACGCTGATACTTTGCAGGTTCTGTCATATATGCATTATAAATTCTTGAGCCAGCATAAACAGATGTTGGTACAGCAACTACGACAGCTGCGGCAGCTACCATGGCAAATATGCTTTTCTTGCTGAATACGGGTTTCTTATAGTTTCTATTAGTATTCTTTTTCATAAGTCTTTCCTTCCTTTGCTTATATCGGTCTGAGAAAACGTGTATCTCCGCTTCCGTAGAAAATGCATCTTCTACGATCTTATCAAAATATTCATCGTCAAATGGTAAATAGCTCTTTGCCATAAGGTATGACTCCTTTCTGCTGTCTTGCTACTTTCTTTGCACGTTCATAACGCTTCCTTGCAGCAGGTTCGCTTAAATTTAAACGCTGTGCAATTTCTTTGAATGAAAGCTCATCGCAGCACCTGAGCAGCAGTATCTCACGATCAGATTCATTAAGCCCTGATAGAATATACTTTACTGCTTCTGTATGTTCAATATTTTTAATACATTCATCAACATCACTATGTTCATCTGGAATTTGTGCCGCTGTATCATCAAGTTCTGTAAAATGTTGAGAATCTTTCATATTTTTTCTGTAACGATTTATTGCAGTATTACGAATAGTTTGTACTATAAAATGCTTTGTTTCCGCATCTTTTACATCGCCAATATCTGATTTGCAACGCATAATAGCTACAAATGCATCATGTACCGCATCTTCAGCCTGTTGTACATTATGGAGGATCGCATAAGCAATGCGATACATAGGTTGTTCATATAGATCGTAAAGCTCCTCAATTTTACAGCTTAATTCATCTGTCATCGTCCAAGTCACTTCCTTTCTAAGGACGTCCTATATATAATAACAAATATCAAACCGGCTTTGTGACAGAAAACAAAGAATTTTATCCAAATAATTATTGAAAGCAGAATACAATTATGATATAATTGTTTTATATAATAGGAGGAGTAGTTATGAATAATATAAAAATAGGTCTTGTGCTGGAAGGCGGCGGTATGCGAGGAATGTACACAGCCGGAGTACTTGATGTATTCATGAATAATAATATCCAATTCGATGGTGTTATAGGAGTATCCGCCGGTGCAATTCATGGAGGAACATATATTGCTGCTCAAAAAGGAAGAAATCTTAGATATTATAAAAAATATTGTACAGATCCAAGATTTATCAGCATCAGAAATTGGCTCAAAACCGGCAATATTGTAGGAGAAGACTTCTGCTATCATGAGCTTCCCGACAAGCTTGATATTTTTGATTATGAAGCATTCAAGAAAAATAATACACCATTTTACGCTGTTTGCAGCAACATTGAAACCGGTAAAGCTGAATATCTTAGAATTTCTGATATGAAAAAACAAATTGACATTCTAAGGGCATCGGCTTCACTCCCGTATTTTTCCAGGCCGGTTTGTATTGATAGAAAGAAATATCTTGACGGTGGATGTACTGATAGTATCCCTGTTGACATATTCAGAAAAAGCGGATATAAGTATAACGTTGTAGTTCTTACAAGAGATAAAAACTACTGTAAATCTCCTGAAATGAATCTAATGGCTAAATTTATATATAGAAAATATCCTAAATTTAAAAAAGCTCTTCTAAATCGACATTTAATGTATAATAACACTGTCAAACGAATTTTAGAGCTAGAAAAAAAGGGCGAAATATTTGTTATTCGTCCTCAAAATCCGCTCAATATAGGTAGACTTGAAAAAGATCCTAATATTTTACAAGCCATTTATGATATCGGATTTAATGATGCTCTAAAAGCACTATCCAATATGAAAAGGTGGATTTATGAAAAGAAATCTCTTTAAAATATTTATAAATGACCGCAAAGTATATATCTTTGCGGTCATAATTTTACTTACAAATATATGTAACAAAAAAACGACCTCATCATCGATGAAGTCGTTTGGTGCGGATAAGAGGACTTGAACCTCCACCCCCTTGCGAGGACTAGCACCTGAAGCTAGCGCGTCTGCCGATTCCGCCATATCCGCTGGTGCACCATCGGGGACTCGAACCCAGGACCCACTGATTAAGAGTCAGTTGCT
>CALESG010000135.1 GCA_937907215.1 uncultured Ruminococcus sp. | reverse complement strand
ACCCTATGAATCCTATAGAGGGGATAAATGACAGCAAGAAGCTTACTGAAAAGAAAAGGGAGCTTTTGTTTGAAGAAATATGCAGCAAAGCTGTTTCATATTCAATAGCAACAGCTACTGTTGAAGAGATTGAGGAAATCAATATTTTGAATGCTGCAATGCTCGCAATGAAACGTGCTGTTGAAGGATTAAGCGTTGTGCCGTCATATGTTCTTGTTGATGGCAACAAAATGCCGGATATTTCTATTATGGCTGAAACTGTAGTGAAAGGTGATGCAAATTCTGCAAGTATAGCAGCTGCATCTATTCTTGCTAAAGTTGCAAGGGATAAAAAGCTTATAGAGCTTGATAAAATTTATCCTGAATATGGATTTTCAAAGCATAAAGGATATGGCACTAAAGCACATTACGAAGCACTTATGAAATATGGTCCAAGTCCTGTGCATAGAATGTCATTTCTGAAAAAACTTTATAAATAAGACGTGTGAATAATGAGCAGTTATCAAAAATATAAAGGCAATATGGGCGAAGATGCCGTTGTGGATTTCCTTCAGCAAAAGGGTTGTATGATTCTTGAAAGAAATTACTTTATACAAGGCGGCGAAATTGATATTATTGCTGTTGATAATAATAAAATTCGTTTTATAGAAGTAAAAACCAGAAAGCAAAGCGGAATTTCAAGCGGCTTTGAATCTGTAAATAATCGTAAGCAAAAAAACATTATACGTACCGCTTTAAAATATTGCTCCTGTCATGTTGTTGACTTGCAGCCGTGTTTTGATGTGGCTTTGGTTTGTATGGAAAATGGCTGTGTTCAGAGTATAGATTATCTGGAAAATGCCTTTGACCTGTCAGATTTTGATTCATTATTTTAATTTAAATATAAATAAAACAAATGAAAAAGGTGGTAATTATGTATTACAAAAGTACACGTGACAGCAGTCTGCGTATAGAAAGTGCAGCTGCTATTTCAAAAGGTATCTCTGAAGACGGCGGATTATTTGTACCGGAATCTATACCGAGTATGACTATGGAAGAACTCAAAAGTCTTTCTGATATGACATATGCTCAGAGAGCAGCAGCGGTTTTTTCAAAGTATCTTACTGACTTTACAGAAGCTGAGCTTGTTTATTGTACAGAAAGTGCGTATTCTTCAAAGAATTTTGAAACTGAAAATATTGCTGAGATTGCTCATCTTTTTGATGGAACATATATGCTTGAATTGTGGCATGGACCTACTTGTGCATTTAAGGATATGGCTCTTCAGATCCTGCCTTATTTCCTGACAACATCTGTTAAGAAATTAAATCTTGACTGCAAGATTGTAATTCTTGTTGCAACATCCGGTGATACAGGTAAGGCTGCTCTTGAAGGTTTTAAAGATGTTCCGGGTACACAGATCATGGTTTTCTATCCTGAAGAAGGTGTAAGCGATATGCAGAAACGCCAGATGGTTACTCAGGAGGGCGAAAACGTTACAGTATGTGCTGTAAAGGGTAATTTCGATGATTGCCAGAGTGGTGTTAAAGCAATATTCACAAACAGTGATGTTATAAATACTCTTGAAAATGGCGGTATGCGTTTTTCAAGTGCAAATTCTATAAACTGGGGCAGACTTGTTCCACAGATAGTATATTATGTGTCATCATATGTTACAATGGCTTCTCAGGGTGAGATCCAATGGGGAGAAAAGATCAATGTTGTTGTTCCTACTGGAAATTTCGGAAATATTCTTGCAGCTTATTATGCAAAAATGATGGGTGTGCCTATTGCTAAGCTTATATGTGCTTCTAATGTAAATAAAGTTCTCACTGATTTTATTCGTACAGGTGTATATGATAGAAATCGTGAATTTTATGCTACCTGCTCACCATCTATGGATATTCTTATCTCCAGCAATCTGGAAAGACTTCTTTATCTGCTTTCAGGTGAAAACGATGAGCTGATTCGTGATTGGTTCACAAAGCTCGCCAATGAAGGAAAATATGAGATTTCTGATAATATTAAGGCTGCTATGAAAGAACTGTTCTATGGCGGTTACTGCGATGATGCTGCTACAAAGGAAACTATAGGAAATATATATAAGAAATATGGTTATACTTGTGATACTCACACAGCTGTTGCTGTTAAGGTTTATGAAGACTATAAGACTGAAACCGGTGATACCACAAAGACCTTGATAGCATCTACTGCAAGTCCATATAAATTCAGCGGCAGTGTTTTGTCTGCACTGGACAGCAGCCGTGTAACAGATGATGAATATGAAATGGTTGATACTTTGTCTGAACTTTCAGGAATGCCGATCCCATCATCATTATCTGAACTAAAAAATAAGAACCGCAGATTTAGCGGAAGCATTGATAAGAATGATATGAAAACATTCGTTCTTTCCGAGCTTGATCTTGCATAAAAAGATATGAGCTTATTTGTCATTGGAGATTTGCATTTATCTTTGGGAGTTCCAAGCAAGCCGATGGATATTTTTGGCGGCTGGAAAGATTATCAGGAGCTTTTGAAAAAAAGCTGGCTTGATAATGTGAAGACTGAGGATACGGTTGTGCTTCCAGGAGATTTATCATGGGGAATGAATCTTGAACAATCTGATGCTGATTTTGCATTTGTAAATAGTTTGCCAGGTAGAAAAATTATTCTAAAAGGCAATCACGATTACTGGTGGAATTCTCTTAGAAAGATGGAAAACTTCTTTGAATCAAAGGGGTATGACAGTATTTATATTCTTCACAATAATCATTATGATTATGATGGTAAATATGGAATTTGCGGAACAAGAGGCTGGGTAAATATGCCCGGTGAATCGTCAGATGCAAAGGTTCTTGCAAGAGAAGTTCAAAGGCTGGAAGTTTCCATTCAGTCTGCATTGAAACAAGATCTTTGTCCGATCGTGTTTCTTCACTATCCGCCTATTTATGGAAATTCTTATAATTGTGATATTTTAGAAGTTCTCCATAAATATAAGGTGCAGAATTGTTATTATGGTCATGTTCATGGCAAAGGTCACATTCATGCTTTTCAAGGAATGTATGAAGAAACAAGAATGGAAATGATAAGCAGTGATTATTTACATTTTATTCCAAAGAAAATAATGTAAATTTGTGATAAATGGAGAAGTGCAAAAATTCACTGGTCAAACTTTATTATATATGTTATAATAAATAAGTGTGTATTGAAGGATGCTTTTGCAAGGGTAAAGTGCTTGCAAGGTTTATACTTACAATAGATTTAAATAATGGAGGAAATCAAGATGATTTTAAAGTCAAATGAAAAAACTGACATCAATATGTCCGAACTTACTGTTGAGATCGATGCTGAGTCTTTTGAAAAGGCTCTGGAGGCTGCTTATCAGTATGAAAAGAAGAATATATCTCTGCCTGGATTCCGTAAGGGCAAAGTTCCAAGAAAAATGTGTGAGAATGCATTTGGTGAAAATGTTTTCTATGAGCAGGCTATAAATATGGTTCTGAATATGGAAATGTATAGCGTTATTGCTGAATCTGGTATTGAGATCGTTGATGCTCCAAAGGTTGAGCTGCTGTCTGCTGATAGAGAAAACGGAGCAACTCTTAAGATCGTATGTGTTACAAAGCCTGTAATCAATATTGCAGATTATAAGGGTATGTCTGCTCCTAAGGAAGTACGTGAAGTAACAGATGAAGATATTGATAATCAGATCAAGTCTATGCTTCAGAGAAATGCAAGAGTTGTATCTATTGATGACAGAGCTGCTCAGATGGGCGATGAAGTTGAAATAAACTTTGAAGGTTTCTTTGGCGATACAGCATTTGAAGGTGGCAAGGGTGAAAACTTCCAGCTGAAACTTGGCAGCGGTCAGTTTATTCCTGGCTTTGAAGAGCAGGTTGCAGGTCACAACATAGGCGAAGATTTTGACGTTGTTGTAACATTCCCAGAAAACTATCAGATGACAGATTATGCTGGTAAGGAAGCTGTTTTCAAGTGCCTTATAAACAGCATTTCATGTGAAGAACTGCCTGAACTTGATGATGAGTTTGTAAAGGATGCTTCTGATTTCGATACAGTTGATGAACTTAAGGCAGATATTAAAAACAAGCTGGAAGAGAATGCAAATGCTTCTGCACAGTCTGCATTTGAAAATGCTCTTATTGAATCTCTTATTGCCAAGGTTCAGGATCCTATTCCACATTGCATGTTTGAGAATCGTGCTGATACACTGATGAACAGCTTTGCTTCACAGCTCAAGCAGAACGGTCTTGATATGGATCTTTATCTTCAGTATACAGGTATGGATGCTGATGCACTTAAGGCTACTTATCTTGAAAGAGCTGAAAATGAAGTTAAACTTCGTCTGGCTCTTGAAAAGATCGCAGAGCTTGAAAATATTGAGCTTACTGATGAAGAAGTTGATGCTGAGCTTACAAAGCTTGCAGAAGAGAACAATCTTTCTCTTGATGTTGTAAAGGCTCGTATTCCTATGGATGAATTCAAGACAGATATGCTGGTAACAAAGGCTATGGATATTGTCAAAGAAACAGCAGTTGTCGACAATTCTAAAAAGGAAGATAACGAAGAAGAGAAAGCTGCTGAATAATCAGCATAAAAAGTGATAATTATAGCAAAGGGCGGACATATGTTCGCCCTGCTGTAATATTTATAAAAACGTAATACGCCGGTATATTCCGGCAGAATTTTGTTGAATGAAGGGATGATGACCATGAGTAGTTTTATTCCATACGTTGTTGAACAGTCAGGAAGAGGAGAGCGTTCGTATGATATTTTCTCACGTCTTCTCAATGATCGTATTGTAATGCTTTGCGATCAGGTAACAGATGCCTCTGCAAGTGTTGTAATTGCACAGCTTTTGTATTTGGAAAGTCAGGACGCTGAAAAAGATATTTCACTTTATATAAATAGTCCTGGTGGTTCATGTACAGCCGGGATGGCAATTTACGATACAATGAACTATATTAAGTGCGATGTATCAACCATATGCATCGGTATGGCTGCATCAATGGGTGCATTCCTGCTTTCTTCAGGTGCTAAGGGAAAAAGAATTGCTTTACCCAGCAGCGAAATTATGATACATCAGCCGCTTATTTCAGGTGGCTTGTCAGGTCAGTGTACTGATATTAAGATACATTCTGATCATTTGGTAAGAACACGTCAGCGACTCAATGAAATTCTTGCTGCTAATACAGGCAAGAGCCTTGAGCAGATAGAGATCGATACCGAGAGAGATAATTATATGTATGCCGATGAGGCTAAGGAGTATGGTCTGATTGACAAAGTTATCGTAAACAGATAAGGAGCAGATATGGAAGAAAATTCATTAAAACAATGCAATTTTTGCGGCAGATCCGAGGAAATGACAAATAGTATGTTTTCCGCTGGAAATGTTAATATCTGTGACAGATGTATTTGTTATTGTTATGATATGCTTGAAAGCAACGGTCTTACTGTGGAGTACAAGGCAGAGAAGAAGAGAAAAGGATCAAAGAAGCCGGAAAGTGTAAAACTTTTAAAACCTGTTGAAATAAAGAAAGTTCTGGATGAATATGTTATTGGTCAGGACAATGCTAAGATGGCTCTTTCTGTTTCAGTTTATAATCATTACAAAAGAATCATGAATCAGGATAATGGTGATGATGTAGAACTTCAGAAGAGTAATATTCTTATGCTTGGACCTACAGGTGTCGGAAAGACTTTTCTTGCACAGACGCTTGCCAGAATACTGGATGTTCCATTTGCAATTGCAGATGCTACTACAATTACAGAAGCTGGTTATGTTGGCGATGATGTGGAAAACGTTCTTGTACGCTTACTGCAAGCAGCTGATTTTAACGTTGAAGCTGCGGAGCGTGGAATAATTTATATTGATGAAATAGATAAGATTGCACGTAAGTCTGAAAACACATCTCTTACAAGAGATGTAAGCGGTGAAGGCGTACAGCAGGCATTACTCAAGATTATTGAAGGTACGGTGTCAAATGTTCCTCCACAGGGCGGAAGAAAGCATCCTAATCAAGAGTTTATTCATGTGAATACAAAGAACATTCTCTTTATATGCGGCGGTGCATTTGATGGACTTGAGAAGCTTATACAAAAGAGAATGACACCATCTTCGTTGGGATTTGGAGCTGAGATCTCAAATAAGAGAGAGGAACAGGCTAATATTTTCCGCAAGGTTACTTCTCATGATCTTGTTAAATTTGGTTTAGTTCCTGAGCTTGTAGGCAGACTTCCTATTATCACTACACTTGATGACCTTGATGAGAATGCTCTTGTAAGAATACTTACAGAGCCTAAAAACGCTCTTATAAAGCAGTATAAGAAGCTTTTTAATTACGATAATATAGAACTTGTTATTGAAGAAGAGGCTCTTAAATGCATTGCTGAAAAGGCTATAGAGCGTAAGACAGGTGCAAGAGGACTTCGTGGTATTATTGAAGATATACTCATGGAAACTATGTATAATGTGCCTTCTTCCGAGAATGCAAAAAAGGTTGTTGTAAATAAAGCGTGTATTGAAAATGGTTCTGCTCCGATAGTTTATGATGAATCGGGAAATGTTATTTGATTTTTGAATTTTATTTTTTATAAAGAACAAGGCTTTCTGCTTGTGCAAAGTGCATGGCAGAAAGCCTTGTTATATCTTATTATATTATGTAGAGAGTGTATTATTATAGATTGCTATTTATTCTTAGCCTACAGTTACGATCTCACCCATAAGGTCACGGGAAGCACTGATAGCATTTGATTCATCTGTATCAATATGCATTGCAGTTGCATAGTTTTCGGAAACACGACATACTACATCGCCAAGAATAGCCTTTCTGCCGTCTGTATCAACCTTTACCCATACTACGTCCTTATCCTTAACGCCCATTTCTGCTGCGTCTTCAGGAGTCAGGTGAATGTGACGCTTTGCTACAATAACGCCTTCGCTTATTTCAATCTCACCGCATGGACCTACGATCTTACAGGCACCTGAATCGGCAACATCACCGGATTCACGGATAGGAGCAGCAATGCCAATAGAACGTGCATCTGTTGCAGAAAGCTCAACCTGTGTAGCATTTCTGAATGGACCTAAAATAGAAACATTTGGCATTTCTTTTTTAGGACCAATAACTGTTACTCTTTCTTCGCTGGCAAATTGACCAGGCTGAGAAAGCATTTTCTTAACAGTAAGTTCTTTACCCTCACCGAACAGTACTGCGAAATGTTCCGCAGTAAGATGTACGTGTCTTGCAGATGTTTCAACTATAAATTTTTTTGACATGAGAATTACCTCCAATATATTTTAGAAATTATCCTTATTAAAGTGATTATAATTAGAATAAATTCTTACTTGCAATTATTATTTTACTACATTCTGCTCTTTTCGTCAATAGTTTTCTTTAATTTAACATTAAAGTAATGCCGTGCAAAAATTAGATTAAAATTTTTGTACGGCATTTTTAGTTTTTAGTTTTGTATGAATATTGCCAATATTGCTATAAGCATATGAAAAGCAGCAGCAGCTACAAGTAAAGGTGATGTAAGAGCAATACGCATACCTCTGCAGCTTTGACGTATTGTATTGACCGGTAATCTTGATTTTCTTAGTTCCATGATCCAAAATACCATTCCAACAATTGCTATGATGTAATATATTATTTCTGTAATAATAACAGTTGCTGTGCCGAGGCTATTATCAGGCATTGCAGTGAATATCCAATTCATAA
>CALESG010000134.1 GCA_937907215.1 uncultured Ruminococcus sp. | reverse complement strand
TTCTATATTCTGCAATTCAAACAACACAGAAGTTTTCGCATTTGACAAATTCCTTTTTCCTGTGATATTATAATTGCATCTAAAATCGGTTTTAATTCAGGACAAATATGAAATTGAAGTGCATTCTTCGACATTTTCACTGCTCCCAAATGATGCGGTATCATTTCACGCATAAAATTACAATCTATACGATTATCTGAATATGCTTTACTCATCTCTGCAAACATGACCTGCATAATTTTTCTTATTCTGCATTGATAGAAATCTACAGCCTTACAAGAATTTTCTAACTTTTCGCAGAAACCTTCAATTTCCAGCATATTTTCAATGCTTTTTGTTTGTTCTGAAATAATTCCCTTTGCAATATCCTGCAAATTTTTATTTTCAGTATAGCATAAAACGTTTTTTGACATTTCAATTGCCGCTTTATGGTGTGGTATCATTTGCACAATAAAGTTATGGGATATACTATTAGTTAATTCTGCTTCTGTCATTTTTTGAATCATTTCATTTAAAATTTTCTGATATTTATTCAGATAACAATCCGCAGAACTGCTTAAACCGTACTCCTTTTGCATTTTTTCACCCCTGATCTATTATATTCATACGTTTGTACTGAGGTTAAATATTGAAAAATGCATTATATTAATCTCAACTATAATGATGAAACAGCACAGTTTTATTTTTTCTAAATGGACAAATTCTACTTCAAATTAAAATCCCTGCAAAATGATCCATCTCATGCTGAATAATCTGCGCCTCAAAGCCCTTAAATGTCTGCTTTTTCTTTTTGAACTTCTTATCCAAATATTCTACTACTATAATATTATAACGCTTTGCCGGACGCTGTCCTGTCAGTGACAAGCATCCTTCCTCTGCATCATAGCACGACTTGGAATGCTCTACAATCTTTGGATTCACCATAATCAGATATTCCTTGCCGACCTGTGCTACTAAAATGTTTTTACGTACACCAATCATGTTCGCAGCCATATCTACACAGCGTTCTGCATTAGCACTAATTGTATCAAGCAAATCTCGAATTGTCTGTTGGTCATCTTTTGTTGCCGGTTCTGACTTCTGACTGAGAAAAATCGGATCTGTTACAATTTCTTTTATCATATCCCTGCTCCTCTTGATTTTTACTGATTACTTTTTATTATATCAGATTTTTTCTGTATACGCAACAAAATGCGAGCTATAAATGTAAGCTCCGCATTTTGTTTAATCATAACAAATAATATTCTAACTCAGAAAAGCCCTGTAACCTCCATCAAAATCAATCCACACCCAAATCCCGTAAGGGTACGGTAAGGGTATGAAACAATGATTATCGTCAAACAGGCAAAAAGAAATCCTCGTAAATGACGCATTTACGAGGATTTTTGGTTGCGGGAGCCAGATTTGAACTGACGACCTTCGGGTTATGAGCCCGACGAGCTACCGAGCTGCTCCATCCCGCGATATATTTTCAATCGCCATTTTAATTCTTATCACTGACGACTAATATATTATATCACATTTATGGTATTATGTCAACTAATTCAAGGATTAAATGAATATTATAAACCAATCATAGCTATTAACACTGAATTTTAGACATAGTCGCTTATTTTTAGCAATTACAATTGTCTTCAATATTAAAAAAGTAAACTGAGTTTGAATTTCAAATCTATATCATCTATACTATATATTATATTTAAATCCACACAAATCAATCTATTGGAAGAGAAAAACGTTAAAACTTGATTTTATATAATTTATATGATATAATAAATACAAAATATATATTTTGAGAGGAA
Source organism: uncultured Ruminococcus sp. (assembly GCA_937907215.1). Lineage (GTDB taxonomy): Bacteria > Bacillota > Clostridia > Oscillospirales > Ruminococcaceae > Ruminococcus_C. The sequence goes on along the minus strand of CALESG010000134.1, from coordinate 19,480 downwards.
TCTTTTAATGCAAAAAAAAATGGATAATATTACAAAGAACAGCATAGGAAGGCTTATTGTTGTATCAATATTTTTGCTTTTACAGATAACTTGGATTCTTGTACTTTTTTTCAACTTCAAACAATCGAGTGTATGGATATCAACATTTTTTAATGTATTAGCAATGCTTATTGTACTGGAAATTGTAAACAAGCTTACAAATGCTGCATTTAAATTGCCTTGGGTTATTCTAATTCTCATAACACCGATGGCAGGACTGATACTCTATCTTATGACTTGCCATTCCGGAATAACTAAAAAACGAAAAGCTAAGCTCTTTAAAATAGGAAACGAGCTTAGAAGTAACTTTTTAAATGGAGATAGCGAAATATCCTTGGATGATGAAAATAAATCTCCATATTCAAAACAATTACGATATATCAAAAACGACAGCGCCTATCCTGCATATAAATCTACTAAAACTGAGTTCTATGGTGATACCTGCAAAGCTCTTGATGCACTTGTAGATGAACTTTCAAAGGCAAAAAAATTCATTTTTATGGAGTATCATGCAATAGAATATGCTACAGCTTTTGAACGTATACTTTCAGTCTTGAAGGAACGTGTTGCCAATGGCGTTGAAGTTAGAATTATTTATGATGATATAGGAAGTGTTGGATTTATAAATCCAAAGTTTAATAAGCAGCTTTGCAAACTTGGTATACAATGTCGTGTTTTTAATCCTATAATGCCTGTTATAAATGTATTCATGAATAATCGTGATCATAGAAAAATCACTATTATTGACGGGCGTGTTGGTTTTACAGGAGGATATAATCTTGCAGATGAATATTTTAATATAGTACATCCATATGGAGAATGGAAAGACTCAGGACTAAAGCTTGAAGGATGTGCGGTTAAAAGTTTAACTGTACAGTTTCTAGAAATGTGGAACACTATTGAAAATACAGATAAAAAATTTGATTGTTATTTTCCAAAAGTACCGCCATGCAGCGGAGAAAACGGCATTGTACAACCATATGGAGATTGCCCATTGGATGATATTTATTTGGGAGAAAATGTCTATATGAATATGATCTCCGATGCCAAAGATTACATTTGGTTTATGACACCATATCTTATTATAAGCGATGAGATGAGCCGAATGCTCACACTTGCTGCAAAAAAAGGGATAGATGTTAGAATTGTAACACCGGGTATTCCAGACAAACGTTTTGTATATAGAATAACACGTTCATATTACCATCAACTTGTTAAAAGCGGTGTTAGAATATATGAATTCACTCCGGGATTTCTTCATTCTAAACAGTGCATTTGTGATGGAAAATCTGCTGTGGTGGGAACTATAAATCTTGACTATAGAAGTCTTTATTTCCACTTTGAAAATGCAGTTTTTATGGCTGACTGTAGCGCTGTACAAGATGTAAAAAAGGACTTTGATGAAACCTTGCCACGCTGCCGTGAAGTAACTGAAAATTATTGTAATGAAATTCATGGCATAAATCGTATTATCAATCAAATAATAAGGCTTTTTGCTCCGCTTTTTTAATTTATTTGCAATGCATTAAAAATATAATAAAGCACCTTGCAGAATAAGTAAAATTTAAATCTGCAAGGTGCTTTTTATTATAATGATTCGATCGCTTTTTTAAGACGCTCCAGTCCATCATAAAGCGTATCTCTTGGGCAAGCTATATTCATTCTGATAAACTTTTCACCACCGCCATACTGCATACCGTCTGAAAGATAAAGTCCTGTACTCCTACGTATATATTCTGTAAGCTGCTTTGAATTATTTGTAATTTTGGAACAGTCAAGCCAAAGCAAATACGTTGCTTCAGAGCGGATAAGTTTTACTTTTGGAATATTTTCGATTAGGAAGTTATGCACTATTTGCTTATTATGGAAAATATATTCACGCAAACTATCAAGCCACTCGCCGCCATAATTAAATGCAGCTATAGCCGCTTGAACCGCAAACGCATTTGGTTCGCCGCATTCATCTGTATTAAGCCCACGCCACACCTTATGACGAAGTTTTGAATTTCTAACAACAACGGCTGAGGTTTGAAGTCCAGCAAGATTAAAAGCTTTGGTTGGAGCTATACATATAATGCTGTTATATTCACATAAATCTGAACAGCTTGCAAATGGAGTATAATTTTTTTCCGGATCTGTTATGTCACAGTGAATCTCATCTGATAAAACAATCACTCCATTTTCATATGCCAACTGTCCTATTTTTTGCAAGGTTTTTCTATCCCATATCTTTCCGATAGGATTATGCGGATTGCACAGCAGCATTAGCGTTGTTTGAGAATCTTTAAGTTTGTCTTCAAGGTCAGACCAATTGATTTTATATTCTCCATTTTCATATATAAGAGGACTTTCCAGAACATTACGTCCATTATTCAGAATACAATTATAAAAAATATTGTATACAGGTGTCATAATAAGAACATTTTCAGCCGGAGTTGTAAGCTTACGCACACAACTTGAAATAGTTGGAATCACACCTGTACTGAATATAATATCTTCTCTTTTATATTCAATATCATGTCTATTTTTCCACCAGTTAATATATGCATCATACCATTCATCTGTAATATCAGAATATCCAAAAACCCCATGAGAAGCACGTTCTTCTATAGCTTTTATTATTTCCGGAGCTGTCTTAAAATCCATATCAGCTACCCACATAGGAAGCTCATTTTTATTAACATTCCATTTCAGTGAATTTGTATTTCTTCTGTCAGTTATAGAATCAAAATCATATTTCATATGTCGCCCTCTATTTTACTTATTTTCTGTTTCTATTTTTATATTGGATACATCGACTTTATCTAATTCCATTATAAGTTCGCCTATAGATTCTGCACGAATCACACCGCCGGCAGGATTTTTTACACTGTCAATGTGATTTTTAACATCAACATCAACTGTTGAATATTCAAATGCAAGAGTTGTATTTACAAGTTGGCAGTTTTTCATTACAAGATTTTCTATGTAGCAAAACCCCTGTAAGCTTTCTATAGTACAGTTTACAAGAGTTATATTCTTTGAATTCCAGCCAAAATATTCTCCTGAAATAAATGAATCATATACAGTTACATTATCGCAGTTCCAGAAAGCATCTTTTGTAAGCATAACTGAATTACGTATAGTGATATTCCTTCCACCATCAAAGCCGTAATTGCCAATAAGTTTTATATTATCTGCTTTAATATCAGAAGAATTCATTGCAAAGTAATCACCTTTTACAGTTACGTTCTTAAGACAAACATTATTGCAATTCCATAGTGTTTCAGAGGCATTTGTAAAAGTTACATTTTCAAGTTCAACGCCATTGCAGCGACGAAAATTTTTAGGTGCTTCAATAACTGTATCTTTTACTGAAATATTATTTGTATACCATATACCAGCTCTTCCCATTTCAAATATAGTACAATTTTGCATATTTATATACTGACTATACCAAAGAGGATATTTCCATTTAAACATACTATTTATGAGTGATATATTGCTGCTGTGTTTAAGCGGTGATTCACCGTCATCAAAAATAGTATTTGATATAACAAGATCATTTGCCTGAAACAATGCCCTTTCACCAGTAAGTAACTGCTGATTTATTTCTTTCATATCAATTTAATTCCTTTCGTAAACATTTTCAATTTAAAACAAGTCGTCAAGATACTATTATTATATCATAAACTAATTAAAATGTCTACTTCCAGTCTGATGTTTAATGAATTATAACTTTTACAAACATCTCAGTCATAAATATTATGAATGTCATATAAAAAAGCTTGCAATTTCAGAAAATATTAGCTATAATAAGAGTAAAAAAATATTGATTTAACAGGATAAAAAATTGGCAGACTGCTTGTTGTGACATTGAGATTACAAAAAAATTTTAAAATTACTGGAGTGATTACATTATAGATTTTTGGAAGATTAGGTAATAATGTTATGATTCAAGATAATATAAAAAATATGTTATTAGAAGAATTAAAAAAAGCAATTCAAATTCTTTAGTGGGAGTTATAAAAGAGTTAAAGGAGAAGGATCTATTAGAAAATCGCCCTTTGTCATATATGATTTTTCAGGCACTTTTTTACAACTAAAAACGAAAAAACGATTTTTCAAGCTTTCTCTTCGTGTCATCTATTTTGTATGAGCATGATGTCTTGCCCATATAAAATATATTGCATAAAATCAGTAAGATTTTTAACCGAAGTTCATACGCTTTCTTGTAATTTTTTATGATTTGTTGATTTTTTCGATTTTGCAGCAGTGCTTTTTACTATCTTCTTTAGAATCTCTATTATAATTGATTCCAACAATCAAAATCTCTCCAGTGTAATCTTGCAAGCATTCTGCATACTTTTTCTTCTTTATTTGATCAATTGCCGTTTCAGCAGATTGATTCCACTTCAACTCTACAATAAATGCAGGTGCATTACAATTTCTCCTTGGCACAAAAACTAAATCTGCAAACCCATCTCCACCTGCGAGTTCTCGATACATCACATAATCTTTCTTTGCAGAATAATACGCAAGGGACAATACACATGATAATGAATTCTCATTATTATACTGTATAATAGAGGTATTCTGACGATGAACTTCTTCTACAATCTCTGCAACTTTTTCTTCCTGCATTTGTAGTGTCGCTTGCAATAATTTATCTGACTGATGAATCGCTTCCATAACTGGTTCCCATCCACCATCCTCAATAGAATTAATAAATTCTCTCTGTACTTCACTGTTTGGAATCCATACTGTTTGTGTATAAAAATCATACGTAAGATAACCCAAATGAATGAGCAATGTTAATACATCGTCAGCACTATTGAACGTAGTCATATCATTCTGAAATTTATCTGGATTCACTGGAAGATGTTCTCCTGCAATCAATTTTGTAACAAGTTCCTGCAAACCAAATCGATCCATTTGAATATACTTCTTGAGAGATTCATATGTCTCGGTTTTTGTCCAATAACTATCATAATCATGGCTCATCATGGACATGACAACTGAACGTGGATTATAAATAGACACACCTTTTAAGTCATACCCATCATACCACCGCTTTGTTTCTTCAAAAGACATACCGTACTTTTCACACAGCTCTTTCACTTCTTGTTCTGTAAATCCTGTAAACTCTGATAAGTAAGACTGATTTGTCATAGAATATTCGTCAAACATATTCAGAGCAGAGTGTTTTCCATATTTTTTGATTGGCAGAATTCCGGTCATATATACAAGTGCTGCATAAGACTGATTCTTTAATAAACCTCGCAAGAAAATCAAATATGCCTCTTGTGCATTTTTATCATCCTTATATTCACGAAAGATACAATCCCATTCATCAATAACAAAAATAAAAGGTACTTTGGTTGCATTAAATATGGTTGCAAGTGCCTTTGTTAATGTAAGTCGCCTTGGCATTTGAACATCTGGAAAAGCATAAAGCAGTTCATCCATTACATCTTCTTTGATAAACTGAATCATATCATCAGCATTTTCTGCATCTTCTAAAAAATTAGGAATATTCAGGTGAATAACGTTATATTTATTCAGATGTTCTGTAAAGTTTGGATGCTGTGCAATTTTTAAATTCTGAAATAGTTCCCTTGAATCGCATCCACGACTATAGTATGCCACAAGCATATCTGCTGCCATAGACTTACCGAATCGTCTGGGACGACTTACACAGATATTTTTCTGTGATGTTCTTGTTTTTTTGTTCGTAAAAGCAATCAGCATACTTTTGTCTATATAAATTTCTGAGTTCACTGCTTCCTGAAATGCATCATTTCCTGGATTCAAGTAAATCCCCATAAAAGCACCTCCATTCTAATCTTATTGTGTATACAAACAGTATACCATCTTTTCATCACAAATGCAAGTTTTTTATCCACTTGCAATAATTTCATAAGCAAGTTTCTGGTACTGCTTTTCCTCCGCATCAATAACATCCTTGGTATAATGCACACGCTCATTTTCTGTATCGTTGAGTAACTCAAACCCAACTGCACCACCGAATACATCCAATGGAAACAGCATTTTATCATCCGTAAACACTTCAAACCAGTAACCCTTGCAAACAATCTCGTTTCCATCATCCTTCAAACGTTTCAGATGACAAGGCGTAATATATATATAATCCATGATACAGCATATGTTCACTCCCATCCCATGAAAAGGTTCTCTTTTTCCGATTCTTCCAGTTCCTGCGACTGTTCCAATGCTCGTTCCAGATAAGACAAATCCATCCCATTCTCAATATAACCTTGCTGAATGCATTCGTAATATCTCATACTTGGTTCAGCAAGCGGACGGTTGCCATTCATGATATACACCATTGCTTTCTGCTCCTGACTATCAACTTCAAGTGAAACCCGTTCTTTTCGATATAGGCTGGGAAATCCTTCATATCTATCAAGAACTCTCTCATCTTCCTTTGGCAGCTTCCAAATCAGCACAGGTGTCTGTGCATCTGCATTTTTCTCAATGGTTGCCACACGCTTAAACTGTAACTCATACCCTTGCAACATTGCTGTTCCCACAACCTCTGAATTTGGACAGCGAAACGCCATTTGATCCAGATTGATATTACTTCCATATGCAACATATAATTTTTCTTTCATAAGTACCTCCATCAATATGACATTCCAAAACTCATTTCTTCTTGTTCATCTTCTTCAAAATCATAGTCAGAATCGCCATCATTATCCAATTTTGCGTGAAATCCTGCTTTGTCTGTATAGGGTTTGTAATCTCTTTTCAGTTTGTTGCGCAGCTTTTCAAACACCTGTTTTTGCTCTTTTGGTACGAGAAAAAACGCTGCACCAGCCAGTGCATATTCCGCAAGATAGGAATATTGTCCCTGCTGCATAGTTGCAGAAATTCGATTTTTTAACTGTTCTAATCGACAGGGATAATATTGTAAACCAGATACAGTTTGCAAGTAATAGTTCTTTCTTGGATGCGAAATAGAAGGAAGCGATTCCATGCCGTTTCTGTCTTTTAAAACTTCGTTCCAATCTTTCTTATCTGGGAATTCCTGCATAATATCTGTATAACCAAGTTCCTTCAGCCTGTCTGACAATCGGTCAGCAGCTTCGATGCCGCCGATATCATAGTCAAGGCAAAGATGAATTTCCTGAACAGCTGCATGATCAGAAAGTACCTGCACCAAAGCATTTTCATGCACACCATTTAGAGCAAGATAGCTATGTTTCTGCCAATCTTCTGGATGCAGAGTCAGGTAACTGAGCAAATCAATAGGCGCTTCAAACACAAAAAGTTTGTTTGATTCTCCAAAATGTGCAAAACTGTACCTTGTATCAGAACCTTCACAGGTGATACGAAAACTTTTTCCATAAGTAGAAGTTGACCGCATATGTGATTGCCTCGGTATACTATCTTTATCCAGCACTACAAACACTGCATTGTGATGATTTTTCTCCTCGTACAGCGTGTGCTGCTTTGCAAAAAATGTGATAATTTCGGGAGAAATACACCGCTGATGAATGAGATATGCAAATACTCTGTGCATATTGGAATTCGCTTCCGGCAGTGCAAACTCCTTTTTCTCTTTTGCAATTTCCAGAGCAACTGGCGGACTGTGGATGACGTTTTCACCACCAAGAAGCATTTGCACAGATTCTGGAAAAGATTTTCCATAGAACATCTGCACAAACTTAATTGCACTGCCGCCTACCTGATTTTTATGGTCAAACCAGGTGTTGTCACGTAATGTGATGCTGTCGTGCTGACCGCTGCCGTCTGTGTAAATCAGCTTGTATTCCCGATCAGCACGCTCCAGCTTTTCGCCGTTTCTGCTCAGAAATTCTGGCAAGTTCACACTATTTGCTATCATTTTTTCTTCCTCTGTAAATGGGATATATGCCATGATTTCCCCTCGTTTCTAATTTTTGAATAATTCGTTTAAAACGTTCCCCCGGAACGTTTTAAAGATAGATTTACTCCAACGATGAAAAAAGGAGGAGCGGTCTTGTTCGCTCCTCCTCGAAATGCTATCGCATTTCTCACCTCTTTCTCCGTGCGCTGAAAGTATAGCGCACGGAATTTCGCCGTCTGCGGACGGCGACAAGGGCTTTGCCCTTGACCCAGCAGCATTTTTTGAAAAAATTGCTGCATCAAAAAAACTTTTATTGATTTACATACCCACAATACTCCAAAGATACAAAGGCGCAGTCAGCGTGAAAATCAAACAACCAAACAAAATCGCTGGTGCTGTCCATTCCATCTGACCGTGCTTACGGTAATCGCTGTATAACATTCCAAGCTTAACAAACAGCAAAATTGCCAGAATCACATCAATCACTGGAAACACTACATTATCCACAATCGTGCGAATCTGTCCTTTTGCTGCATTCCATGTATTTTCCACTGCATTTGCCACTTCACCACCTGCAAATGCAGTCAGACTGCAAAACATTGTCATAAACACCACAGTCAGTACAATGGGCAAAATCTTTTTCCATTTCATATCTATCACCTCATCATTCTATCTGAATTAACTTTCCAGTCACTACCACACGCAAATTTTTTCCTGCCGTGGAACAGGTCGACATCATCAGCAATTTATCTGATTCTGATACATCTGTATCTAGCCAGACAGATGATTTTTCTTTCAGCAACGCCATACGCTTGATGCCCGTACAGGATGCTGACCGTCCCCGAAAAATCGGGATTGCATCGTCCATCCATGAAAATCGAACCAGCATACAGATAGCTGCCGTCAAAGGCTCGATGCAGATAAAAATTATTGTCACCGGAATACATAACTGGGTAATTGATATTCGTGTCTGGAAGGTACAGCCATCCGATATCATCAGTATCATTATCTGGAACCTCCTGAATTTCCTCCACAATGTATGCTTCGAATTCATCAGCAGCATTTGTATTTTCATTTTGCATGACTGTTGTGGTCGTTGATCTTTGAACTTTTTTAGTAGCCTGTGATTTGGGAATGCTCTCTGAAACAAGCCTTGATGTTGTATTATTATCTGATACATCGTCAGAAGTTGTAATCAGCGTTTTCTGTGATTCATATAAGTCTGAAATCTGACTGAATTGCGTTACTTTTTCTGTTTCCATAACTGTAGCAACAGTTGTTTGCAGCAAAGGAATTTTATCCTCCAGAGCTGCAAACATATCCGTATCAGGTGCATAGGCAGACAGTTCCTGTTCCACAAAATACTGCTGCACATCATCTTTACACTGCAAAAACAATCCTGTTCCAATTAGTAAAACACCAAACAAAATCAGCAGAATCTTACTTCTTTTCTTCATGAGAATGTACCTTTTTATCTAAAAACAGAACTCCTGCAATCAATGCAATTCCCATTCCAGCAAACACAAGCGGCAGCACACTGGTGCGTTCATCGCCTGTGCTTGGCGTATCCTGCTTGGGAACATTCGGCACACTCGGAATCGTTTTTCCTGTTCCAGTGGTAGTGGATGTTACCGTTGTACCTGCACTTGTAACGATGCTGATAGAGGTTGTAGTTGTATTTTCTGTGGCTTTTGTCGTTGTAGAAGTGACTTCTGTTGTCATTTCTGTGCTGGGGATGGTACTTTCAGATGTGGTATCAGTTATTGCAGATATACTTTCTGATGAAATCGCTGTTGTTTGCACTGCTGATATTGTAGTCTGCGACATCAAAGTAGTCATCGTAGTGCTTGTCATTTGTTCTGTTGTGGTTGTAATTGGCGTAGTCTGCGATGTGGTTGCTTGTGTTGTAGAAGTTGTTGTAGCAGGTGTTGTTTGTGATGAAAAATTGGTTGTCTGAGTGCTAGTGGTTGATATTGTGGTTTCAGATGTAGTCGTAGTGACTTCTGAAGATGTGGAAGTCATTGTTGCAGCTGTTGTTTGCGATGTGCTGGAAGAAGTTGTTGTTATTTCAGTTGTAGCTGAAGTCGTTTCTGTGGTCGTGGTAGTAGTCGTTGTTTCCATTGTTGTCACAACTGGAGCTGCCTTAACAGCGGCATAATAAACTGACGTATCTGCACAAAGTTCCGCAAGTGTCTGATGCAATTCGAGTGCCAATGTAACAAATCCAATGCCTTCATTCTTCGCTGTCATGGTAATCCATGCCGTTTCTCCGGTGTCTACTTGAATTTGTAATGTACTGTCAGTCAATTCAATGATCTGCCCGCCCATAACTGTCACTTCAAACTGCGATAAAACAGCATTATCATCTGTGAAAGTATACAGGTTATTTTCATCTGCTTCTACAGTAAATTCCTCTGCCTCATATTCTGATGCATAGGCAAAACTGACTGATTCTGCGTGGTTTTTGATAGTTTTCTCATACTGAAGATAATATTTTCCCACCTTGTCCGCAGCATAGCTGTTTTCAAAACAGGTCAGCACAAGAGACACAGAATCATAACCATTGTCCGCCAATTCAAAGTTCATATCACGCTGTCCCACTACTACTTCCCAAACCAGAAGCTGGGTTGCCACGTACTGAAAATAGGATTCTGCTGTGTCTAGATTTCCGGTATAGGCATGCTGAAATACACGCTTGAGAAGCTGCTGAATTTCCGCACTGTTCAGCGTAGGATTCTGCACGCAGTCGAGATAACTGTAAGTATCATCTGTTTCATAGACATCACCGCTGGACACGCTTCTTCCAGGTTCAAGGCAGTACACAGCACGCATGCTGTCCGTTGTGTGCATCATACACCAGTAGTTTCGATGATCGATAAACAATCTGTCACCGATTACAATTTCTTGTGTTGTACCAAAGACATCAGCATTTTCAATCTGGATTCTGCTCTGTGCAGAGGCGGAAACAGGCAATGCTGTCAGCAGAATCAGAGCAGTTGCGAATAAAGCAGTCATTTTTTCAATATTGTTTTCATTTTTCTCCTCCTTTTTCTGTTGCTTTTCGTCTGCATATTTGGCTGCAAACATCATAGATGCTGTTACTAATCCCACAGTCCCTCCCACTAACATGCCTAATATGAACCATAGCATTTTATATTCCTCCCATCGCTATGCTTATCTCTCTCATTCTTTTACTATAAAGTTTTCACCGATTCCTGTAAGTGCGTCAAAATATCGAATAATATTCACCTCCGTTTTTCTTTCTCCAAGCATCACTCCTTTCGCTGAAAAACAAAAAAAGGCGAGTTTCGTTAACCTCAACAAAACTCGCCTTCAAATTTCTACTTACTTTTCTTTTTACTAAAAAAAGAAAAGTAAGCAAAAGAAAAAAGATACCGCCATTTGGCGAATAAACTTATCAGAAAATTTAAAAATAGAAAAAGCAGATTCGGAAGTTCTTTCTCCAAATCTGCTTATATCCTTGATTATTTTTGCCTTAAAATCATAACTACAGCGTTCGAATCCCATTTCAATGAGAAAATCGCCCTTTGTCATCTATGGTTTTTCAGGCACTTTTTTTGCACCTAAAAACGAAAAAAGCCCGAAATCTCGAGCTTTTTCTTCGTGTCATCTATTTTGTATGACTATGATGGGGTGGGAGATGGGATTCGAACCCACGATCTTCGGGACCACAATCCGACGCTTTAACCAACTAAGCTACACCCACCATATAACGTCCTAAAAAGAACGTATTTTTTTGGCGCGCCTTAATGGATTCGAACCATTGGCTTACTGCTTAGAAGGCAGTTACTCTATCCAGCTGAGTTAAAGGCGCAAATTGGAGCGGGTGATGGGAATCGAACCCACGTAACCAGCTTGGAAGGCTGGAATTCTACCATTGAACTACACCCGCATAACGAAGTTCTTAATTTATTTATTGCTCTCACAACAGTATTTATTATATCACATATAGCAATATTTGTCAAGCATTTTTCAGTATTTTTTTTAAAGAGTTATCGGACTGCAGCAGTGCAATCCGACAGCTCAAACTTAATTATTTTAACTAAACTTTACATTTATCTTTCCGTCTTCATTTACATAAACATTCAGAGATGAAACTTCACAATTATTATCAATTATAATATTAGCGATTTTATCTTCAACTTCCTGACGAATAACACGTCTTATATCTCTTGCACCATAAGGCTTTCCATAAGCCAGCTTTGCTATCGACTCAAGGACTGCATTATCATAACTAAATGTGATGTTCTTTTCCAATAAAGGTTCTTTCATCTCATCAAGCATAATTGAAGTTATCTTTTCAAAATCCTTAATATCTAAATTTCTAAATACAATAATTTCATCTATTCTGCTTATAAATTCAGGACGCAAAAATTCTCTTAAAGCTTTCATAGCTCTATCTTTATTTATCTCATTTTCTGTACGATTAAACCCAACTCCAACACTCTTATCAGTAGAACCTGCATTAGATGTCATACAAATAATTGTATTTTCAAAGCTTACAGTTCTTCCCTGTGCATCGTCAATCTTGCCTTCATCAAGTATCTGCATGAGAATATTCATAACATCAGGATGAGCTTTTTCGATCTCGTCAAATAATATAACTGAATACGGTCTTCTGCGAACCTTTTCAGTAAGCTGACCGGCTTCATCATATCCAACATATCCGGGAGGCGAACCTATCATTCTTGCAACAGAATGCTTCTCCATAAATTCAGTCATATCAAGACGAATAAGCGGTTCTGTAGAATCAAACATAGTTTCAGAAAGAACCTTTACAAGTTCTGTCTTACCCACACCTGTAGGACCTACAAATATAAACGATGCAGGACGTCTATGCATTGATAATTGTACTCTTGTACGCTTTATAGCATTGCTCAAAAGATGTACAGCTTCCTCTTGACCTACAATATGAGCATTAAGTTTGTTTTCAATATCAGATATTTTAGAAAACTCCGACTCTTCAATTTTGTTTGCCGGTATTCCAGTCCAAAGCTCAATAACTTTTGCAAGATCATCTTCAGTGACCTTTACATCTTCAAGCTTCTTGGCAAGAACTTCTATATTATCTTTTATTTTAATAATATCGCCTTTGACCTTAGCAAGCTTCTCAAAATCTATCTCTACCTCATCTTCAATAGCCTTTTGTTCATCAAGAAGTCTTATTTGTTCCGCTATTGCATTGTCATACTCAACTATTTCAGGAGAACGCAGACAAGCACAAGCACAACTTTCATCAAGCAGATCTATAGCTTTATCCGGAAGAAAACGATCTGTTATATAACGCTCTGAAAGCTTAGCACAAAGACGTACAATATACTTTGATACATGAACACGGTGGAATGCTTCATAATATTTCTTTATACCTTCAAGCACTTCCACTGTTTCTTCAACTGTAGGTTCATTAACTGTTACAGGCTGGAAACGTCTTTCAAGAGCTGAATCCTTTTCTATATACTTTCTGTACTCTTCAAATGTAGTAGCACCTATAACCTGAACCTCACCTCTTGATAATGCCGGCTTCAAAATATTTGCAGCATTCATTGCTCCTTCAGAATTTCCGGTACCTACAAGATTATGCAGTTCATCTATAAAAAGTATTATATTTCCTTCTTGCTTTACTTCTGATACAAGACCTTTTATGCGACTTTCAAATTGACCTCTAAATTGTGTACCGGCAACAAGAGATGTAAGATCCAGTAAATAAACCTTCTTATCCTTAAGATTAAACGGAACATTGCCTTCACTTATACGCTGTGCAATTCCTTCAGCAATAGCTGTTTTTCCGACACCAGGTTCGCCTATCAAACATGGATTATTTTTAGTACGGCGTGAAAGTATCTGGATAACACGAGATATTTCTCTATCTCTGCCAATTATCGCATCAAGTTTTCCTTCAGCGGCACGTTCACTAAGATTTGTACAATAATTCTTCAGGAATTTAAGCTCCTTTTTTCGCTTTCCGCCTTTGTTCATTTTTTCACCTTTTCGCTTGCCAAAAAGTGATTCAAACGGATTATTCTCAATTGAGCCGCCGTCATTATCATTGGTTTCAGATGGAAGTTCTGCTTCATCTTCTGAATCATCATTATCAGCTGAATTATCAATAGAACGCATCATATCCTGAAGGAAATTTGGCATAAGTCCGCTTCCGCCCATTTCAAAACTATCGCCGTCCATAAGATCCATCATCTGATCTGAGATCTGCTCAAGTTCTTCATCTGTAATACCCATTTGCTTCATATATTCAGTTACCTGTGGAATATTCATTTGCTTTGCACAAACCATGCACAAGCCTTCATTTTTTCTTTGACTACCCTGCATAGATGTTATAAAAACAACAGCAGGCCTTTTTTTACACTTACTGCATAAAATCATAATTTACTTCACCTTTCTATATGCTTTAATGAGTTGCTGATAAAAACAGCATTGCGTCTACTGCCACATATCATAGAATATGCGGAATAAATATGTTTGATCTATCGTTCCTTTACTATAAAAAGGATACATATCATTTTGCATTGATGAAATACAGCTTACAAGTAAAACCATAAGATACAAGTAAATTGCAGCTTTGGCAGCACCAAAAGCCGCACCTATAAATTTTCCGGCAATGCTTTCCTTTTTGTTTGGCAAAACAATCAATACCGTTCTTAGAATTGCCGAAAAAATCATAACTATCAATACAAATATTACAGATCTTAACAAACCTGTTATAACAGGCTTTAAATAATTTTTTTCTATATTTTCGGATGCATTGGTATAATCATTTCTCAAAATTGCAGAGGCTGTGTTTGCGGCTGCACCAATATTAACTTTACTGCCGCCGCCTTTAACAGATTTAGATACCCACTCAGGAATAATATTATCATTTGATTCAATAGCATAGCCAATAGATTCTTCGATCTGTTCTTTTAAATCGTCTGCATCTATGCCTATCATATTCGCTGCCTGATCTATATATTGATCGTTATCTGATATACCATCAAGCATATCTGCGATCTGGTCATTATCATATGGAATATATATGCCATTGTCTTCAAGCTCACTTCTTATATTGCCTGCTATATCTGCACTGCCAAGTTCTTTTGTAATAGTACTTTGCATAGTATCCTTTAAAAAAGAATCATAAACCATTTCGGATATAGGTCCTGAAAGGAACACACCTAATGCACAAGAAACTATTCCAATTATAAGGCTGCTGCAAGATTTTAAAACTCCGCCGCTAACACCACTCCATATACATAGAATTGCTATGGCTGCAACCACAAGATCATACAGCCACCATTGTGATACGCCCATAATACTCCTTATTCATCGAAATTAACTCTGTCTATTTTATCATAGCTCATAAGGAACAAATATTTTCCTTGCTTTAAAAAACGTTCATAAGCATAATCAAGAGAAACAGTTGCAACGGCATTGCCGTCAAATGAATATGATACAACATTATCACCGCTCATAAGATAAGCTTTTCCGTCACTAACACAAACATAAGAGGCAGCTGAATTGACAACAATACTTATAGGTGATTCAGCTGAACCGTCACATAATACAAGACTTGTTTCTCTGGTTTCATCATTGCGAATAAGTATAGCTGCCTGTCCTCCATGCACATCATAGCTTAAAAGAGTGCCTGCATATGTATACATAGATTCAAGCTGACCTTTTTTATTATAGTATGCACACATATTATCGCCAATAATACAAACTCTGCCGTCATTTGTAAATGATGTTTCTATACAAAGTGTAGACATTGAAGGAGCTGTCCAAATTACATCCTGTGTTTCAAATCTTATTCTGCGTAAAACAGTTGTTACCTCGCCTTTTTCAGAATTTAATTCCGCAAAGACACAACCCTTGCTGTCAGTATCAAAGCTTATATCATTAACACGCTCTACGCAGTTTCGGGTATATATTTTTTTGCCATTGTTATCATAAATATATATTGAACAACTATATGTATTTGATTCTGTTATAAGAGCAGTATAACCAATATCACTGACGGCACCTGTTATTATAAGGTTATCTGAATCTCTACCATAAATCATGTTATCAGTTTTGTCTACCCTAAATTTTGTACCTCCGTTTTCAAAACATAGAGAATAATCACCATTTGTTTTCATTACAGGTTTAGTGTATGTGATCTGCCTTGTATCAGAGTTTTCACCGCTAACTGAATATAGATACAAATATGAATTGCTCAAAAGTGCAAGCTTATCATCAATAGCCTGCAATTGATATTCACCGTCATCAAATACCTTTAGAGGAAAATTTCCATCGGCAAGTACGCCATCATTCTGACGAATAGATTCGATCTTGTTTTCTACACCGCTTATCCAATTTCCTCTTTCCATGTAAAGGAACACACAAAACGCAGCTATAAGCATTAGAACCAAGAGCCTAAGAAGACTTCGCTGTGTTTTTTTTCTTTTCTTCTTTTCAATTATATCAACTTTATTTTTACTCATATGCACCGCACTCTACAGAAAGAATGCTTCCTCCTTTCCGGCGTCATTCATATACCATCGTAATACACCTCATGAAGATACAATCCATGCGGCAATGCTGTTCTTCCGGCAAGCCTTCGATCTCTTGAATTCATAATATTTTCAAGATCAGATATTTTTATTCTGCCTTCATTGATATCAAGCAGTGTTCCCACTAATATCCTTACCATATTATACAAGAAACCGTCGCCTTTTACAAGTATTTTTATGTTATTCCCTTTCATTTCTATTTGGAATTGATATATAGTTCGTATTGTAGAAAGTTTTTTTGAACAATCTGCACAAAAGCTTCCGAAGTCATGAGTGCCTACAAAGAATGCTGCTGCCTCTTTCATAAGCTCAATATCAACCGGTCTGCGATAATGGAGTGCAAGATCCGTTGCAAATGGATTTTTTGATTCACTGTTATGTATACGATAAATATATGTTTTTCCCTTACAGCTAAACCTTGCATGAAAGTCTTCCGGCACTTCTTCGCAGCTTAGAACTGAAATGTCATCTGGAAGATAGCCATTTATTCCACGTATAAAATTTCTTATAGGAATCTGATTTTCGGTTTTAAAATTAAAGCAGAACATTTCCGCATGAACTCCAGTGTCTGTTCTGGAACAGCCATGAATAATTGTTTTAGTATTGAGAATTTTAGATACAGCACCTTCAACTACTTCCTGTACTGTAACAGCATTATTCTGACGCTGATAACCATGGTAATTCGTTCCACGAAACGCCATTACAACCTTTAAATTTCTCATATCTTTTTCTCCTTAGTCCGTATTTTATACATATATATTTCTGCAAGCAAAACTGCAAGCCATAATATAACAGACAAAACAGATATTACAAGTCCTGCTTTAAATCCTTCTGGACTATATCTAAGCTCGATCTTATGTTGTCCGCTTTTAACCGGAACTGCCAGCATAGCATTACCTACTGTTTTAGTATCAGTTTTTTCTCCGTCAATGTACGCACTCCAACCATTATCCTGTGGAATAGAAAAATAACAAATCCCGTCTTTTAATGCATCTACACTTCCGGAAATGTATGTGTCTGAAAATTCATCAAGTTGAACGCATGAACTTTTAAGCTTCTCATAACCCATTTCCAAAACCGCTTTATTAAGAGAGTAAACATATATTCTCAATGAACCATTTTTAACATTTTCATCTGAAATATCAGCGCTAACCGTTGCCTTTACACCGGCACCACATTTACCTATAGGTGCTATAAACCCCTGCTGCTTTGTAACATTATACGAGCCTATACTTGAATCATTATGCAATATCTCCACCTTAGTTACACCATCGGCAGCAAAATAAGCATATAATATTGAATCCTGATTTGGTACAAAATTAAATTTAAATGTATGAGAATCTGATGATTCATCAGCATTAAAAGTATAAACTCCATATCCTCTGCGATAAACGCCATTATCAGCAGACATTCCAATATGAGCAGTGTGAGTAACATCAATAGGTGTAAATAATGCTTCACTTATTCCCGTAGCCTTTGAAAAAAGTGAATTCTGAGCCTCAAATGGATTAGTATGCATCATACCGTCATAAGAAAGTATATCATCATTTGTCATAAATCCTATAGGAAGAGAATATTTATTTTCATATGCCTTTGCAGAACCTTCGGATGAAATAATCTCCAGCGCAGTATCATCAAGCACTGAATTTTCTCTTGATATAATATACTTCACACCAGTAAACATATTTGAAACCGGTGAACTAAGTGCATAGTAATATCTGTTTCCTGCCTCCGAACCAGGGAGTCCCATAGTCCTCAAAAATGTTGTAATATTCTTATTTGCCATAGAAGAAAATTGAGAAACACCATTGTAAGAATAGAGTGCAGGATCATTTAAAGTATACCATGTATTCATTTCAGTTCTGCTAAATAAATCCTTATCGTTTTCTTCTATATCTTCCATAAGCTTTGAAACATCTTCATTTCTCGAAGGGTAACTAATGTAGTCCGATGTTCCTACCTCATTTAAACTTATGAAAGTATGAGCAAACATTTCTGCAATAAGTCCAATGGCTACCATGCCAAACATTATTTTTTTCCTAAAAATTTTTCGTTCATACAGAAACATTACAACTATATAAAATATTGAAATCATTAAGCTAAACCACATTGCTCTGGTTGCTGAATCATCTTTCTCCGAAAGCCATGTAATCGCAAAAAATATAATAGTAACAACAGTCATCGCTATTATATCAAGATGCTTTATTTTACCAGAGGCTGTAAGTTCAAATGCACGATAAGCTACAACTATCATAACAAATGAAAACAAAAACGAAAATCTATACGGCAGCATATTTGTAACATGAAATCCATGCCATATAAAATTCAGATAATTCATATTACAGCTGATAATTAAAAATGCAAGCACTATTATCGCTGAAACTTTTTCACGAATTCGTATTTTTCCAGAACGAAGAAATATTCCCATAAGTACCACACATATAATACCGCAGTATAAATTAGGCAGTCCTTCTTTGACAGTAGGTTTGCGAAACGCAGTCATATTTGCAAGAACATCAAACCAATTTTCGTAAAAACTAATATCTGTAGGGAATGAATTATCTGCACTATTTGTAAGCTGCAATGCAAAATATGCCGGAATCAAAATCGCTGCACCAAGTCCAATCCCTACGACAGTAGAACCGAGCATTCTAAAACCCGATAAAATAAAATCTTTAAACCCACGGCATTCAAAAATGCAAATGCAGAAAAATGCTATTACAGTAAAAATGCAAATAAATAATCCAATATAATAATTTGATATAAGCGACAATCCAAGTGCTGCAATATAAACAGCACACTTTTTATCACGCACGATCTTTACAGTACCGAGCATTACAAGAGGCAGCAATGCCACTGTATCTATCCATATAATATTCCAGCTGTATCCTAAAATATAGCTGCACAAAGCATACATAACAGCAAAGAAACATATGGAAATATCATTTCGGTTAAATGTATATTTAAGAAACAGAGCGGTGAACAGCCCTGCGAATCCTATTTTCAATAATAATATAAATGTAATGCCATCACGAAGGAAAGCATCGGG
>CALESG010000133.1 GCA_937907215.1 uncultured Ruminococcus sp. | reverse complement strand
TTCAAAGCCAACCCACTGGAAAATTCCTTTTGAGAATCTATTATATTCTCTTAAAGATACAATGGAATCAACCATTTGACGTTTCATCATACGAAAATCACGTGCGCCTGAAACTATATTTACCTTTGAAAGTTTTCGGATGATTTTATAAAACATTTCTGCAAAAAATGAACGGATAGCCGACTCACCTTTACGATCCACTCTTCTTGATGCAACACAATCATACTTTTTGTCGGTTTTTAATGTTACATACATCTCTTCAACAAGTTCCGGAGGATCTTGTAAGTCAACGTCAATAATAACTACATAGTCACCATCAGCATTTTCCAATCCGGCAAACATTGCAGCCTCTTTACCAAAGTTTCGTGAAAAAGATATATAACTTACATGAGAATGCTTTTCAGCAGCTTCCTGCATAACTTCAAAAGTATTATCTTTTGAACCATCGTCTACAAACAGATATTCCATCTGAACGTTATACTTCTTATGCATCATTTCATATATCTTATTCATTTCTTCGATAAAAATAGGAATCGTTTCTTCCTCATTATAACATGGGACAATAATAGTAATTTTATCCTGTTTGTTCATTATCTAAAACCTTTCTTTTTAATTTTTTCATATAGGAAACACCGCACAAAGCTTGCCTGACGGCTCTATACGTCATCTGTTTGCATATTTCTTGTCATATTTTAACAAAAGTCTTTTGAATGCCCAAAGTATTCACTGAATTTTTTGTTTCATCTGACAATAAATCTGACTGCACATCTGACGCCCAGTCTTTGTGCGGTGTTATCTATAGTAAATCCTTTGATCAGTAATCAGTTTTTAAATTCATAATCAGGACTTACATAAATTGCCATAATAGATTCATCCCCATTATAGTATGTGTAGCCATCATTTAAAAGCTGTGCTACTTTGCTTTCTTTAAATTCATATTCAACATCAAGGCGAATAACAACAAAATCAGTAGCCGGAATAATTGGAGCACTCGCATCATCCAGCAGATATACTTCTTTTCTGTTAGCAGCTTGCGGTATATAAAATGTATCGCAAGCAAGTGAAGCATCTTCAGGAATGCTTTCTAAAAGTTCATCCTGCTTTTGATATTTTTCCTGATTGTTGGAGTAAAGTTCATAAAAATAAACTTTTCCAGAAAGAAATGCTGTAGACATATAAAGTGATGCCATAGCTGTATATGCCGATATTACTTGACGTTTCTTAGATCTTAGATCAGCTGTATTTATAATTGTAGCATATATCAGACAAGTTGATGTACCAAATACATATTGGAAACCAATCTCTCTTGCATAGGCATATCCACTTGCAAGATTCATCAAAATAAATGGAACAACTAACATAAGGCGTGAGAATTTTTTGGTGAAAAACGGCATCATTCCAAGTGGTATCATAACAGTAAGGAAGAATACAAGATTATCTTCAGTTATAAGCTGGCTTAAGAAATATGCCGGATTCATAATAACCGTTTTGATTACCTCACCAAAACCAGCATCATAGTCGATCATAAAGTTACCATAGGTTCTGGACGTCATAACGCCTTCTCCATGTATTCCCATAAGTGTAGTAACTACTACAAAATAAACGGCTGCCAGACCTGACATAATTGCACCATGCTTACGAATTCCCTGCTTGTCTTTGCTAAATAATAGATATACACCTATACATACTATATAAATAGGTGCATCTTCCTTTACAAGCATAACTAAAATAGTAAAGACATATAGTAAAATCTTTTTCTTGCTTTCAATCGCATAGAATAGCCACATAAGCAGTGGCGGCAAAAATGAATTTTCATGGTAATCATAAAAACAAGGACCTATAAGTTCAGCACAGAACAAATATGTCATGCTGAAAAATACTATAACTGAATTTGTAAAATTATTTTTCTTACAGATAAGCACAAGAGGAATTACACCAATTGCTACAAGAACAGCTTGAGAAATCAGAAGAGTTTGTGTGCTTGGGAAGAAATAATAAAACGGAAGCAGTAAATAGTATATAGGCGAACAGTGAACAGCAAAGTGAGATAAAAATTTATTACGCTCACAAGTAGTTACCAATGAAAGATCATTTATCATCGAATGATACATCTGAGTGAAGATTCCAGCATCAAAACATGAAGTACCATATGATTTATATCTGTAAATTGTAAATAATGCAATAAATCCTCCAGAAATCAATACGCAGAAGATAATGAAGATTGCTGCCGCTATTCCATGAAGTCTTACTTTAGAATGGTTTCTGTCATATTTATATGCAAAATAACCAAGTAAAGCAGTTATAAGAATGAATACTACAGCATAGTAAAAATTATCGCATCTCCATAATGATATAAGTGAAAATGCAACAAGACCGCCTATGCAAAAATAGCTATCCGTTCTTGTGTTTTTGAGAAACGCTGACTTCAGTAATGTTGCTATTATAAATCCTGCGATTGTTATAATAAGCACTACCGGCAGAGAGATTGCATTACGATAATCCTGCCAATTGTAGATTGCTTTGTACGAATGATCTTCAACGAAAGACCGATGATAAACCATAAAATAAGATACTACAAATAGATACACGCCAGCAAGACGCATAATACAATTTGGGTATTTTATATTTATTATTTTGTTTTTGACGTTGTGTGCAAATTCTGATAATTTTTCTTTTGAGCTTTTAATTTCTTCCGGAATATCATCATCGGATTGAGTACTAGATTCAATTGAAGCGTTCTCTTCTTTGTCTTGTTCAGAATTCTGTTCAGATGAAACATTTTCATCCGTAGCTGATTCTAAAGAAACTTTTGATTCAATGTCTTCTGATACATTTTTATTATTTTCCAATACATTTTCAGAAGCATTGACATCTTCAGAAAAATCAGGCTCAATATTATCCGATTCCTGATTTTCTATGGATGGAAATTCTTTTTCATTGCTCATTTTTTATCACATCCTATTCTACTAAAAAATAAATCCTTACAATTGATATTGATTATGTATTTATTATATTGGTATAAAGCTTGATAAAACGGATATGCAGACTTTTGAGCAAAATTTTATTTTTTAAATTACATTATGTAAAATATCCTTTCTTATCCCCTCCTGTCAGTTTTGTGCATTTTCTGCTCATAAGACATTAAATAAAAATAATTTCAATAAAAATTGTAAGAGTGCATCGCATTTACAAAAAGTAATATGCTGCACTTAATAAGTATATCATATTATAAGATATAAATCAAGATTTTTTATAAAAATTATTCCTATATATGCATTACACCTATTACATTATAATAGGATTCATAATAATGCTTGTGTTTATTTACAGTTTGGTAATTGAACATAATGCCTAGTGTCTTGTATAATAATGTGCTGGGCCTTCTTGCGCTCTGCGCAGGATAGACTCAGAATAACAAGTCTGTAAATGACTTGTCACTCTCATGCTAGCTTCGCGCATGAACAAAGTAAGAAGGAGGTATATTTTATGAAAGCGAAAGCGAAAAGAACCTTGCGTCAAAGGGCACTTAGTGTTTTGCTTGCTGTGCTTATGCTTATGAGCATACCATTTTCAACAATGGAAGCCTCTGCGTGGCCTAACGGCGGATGGTTCGGACCGAACGTTTTAACGAATGCCAGTGTAACATTCAAAGACAGTCGGTTTCAGAACATCAGTGAAGTGGATTCTGGTTCACTTTTTTATCTGATGATCACAATTGCTGGTAACAACGTTCACCAGCGACCGGGAGCTGAAAATACATATCGTGTGGAAATCACCGATAATAATTTACTGCTTCCAAACTTTGCTGGAAACGGTTTTGTTGATGGTGCGGTGTATAATGGTTTTACATTGCATAATCAGGGCGGAAAACGCTATATTGAATTTAGTGTTAGAAATGGTGATACAAAAGCTATTCGTCTTCAAGCAAAATTTGCAAACGGCACAACGCCAGATGATACGAAAAATACTGTTAAGCTTGTACAGGTTAGTTCCGGTAAAAGTCTTAGCAATACTATCACGGCAAATTCCTCTATCCATTGGAGTGCATCGAAGGCTGAGGATAGAACTCAGTTAAAGGCTGCTGATGTAGCAAATGGCACAACCGTAAACTACACTCTTAATGCAGCTCCCAGCAATCCGACCAGAAAAACCGGAGCGTGGTGGCTGGAAGGACTTGAATACAATGATACAATTGAACTTACAGATGCTGCTTTTGCAAGCGGTGCAAAGAGTTCAATTGAAGCTTCTGTAGAAAATATGCTCAAAAACAGCGGTTACAAATATGACAGTGTAAATGTAACCGTAAATGGCTCAAAGGCTGATATTTCATTCAAGGTGTACAGTAAAGACACTACATCTGAAATGACAGCTCCAAGCCTTACTCTTCCGCTTAATTTAAATAATAAAACTATTACTTTAGAAAGCGGAAAGAATGCTACTGTTAATAATTCCCTTTCTGTTAAGGGCAAGCCGATTAACGGAAATGATTTCTCATATGACATAGGCGGCAACGATGTTAGTCTTAATATCGAAGCACCGCAGGGTCCCAAGTTCTCTATCAACAAGAGTGTTGATGGAAACAGCTCTATCATATATGATGGTTCAACATCTCAGACTGTCACCTACAAAATCACTGTAAATAACTATGGCGATACACCGGGTGATATTACAGTTGAAGATGTTCCTAAGACAGCTGGCTTAACTTTAAATGGAGACAGCAGTTATACATTTAAAGATGTAAAGCCGGGAGAATCTCAGAGCATTACTGTTGAATGTTCTCTTGATGAAACAGTTCTTGACTACACAGGCAATATTGCTTCCGTATGCAACCGTGTTCAGGATAAAGATGATAATACAAATTATTCTGACGCTTACATAACAGTAGAAAAAGCTACATCAAATTTGAATGCAAGCAAATCTGGTTATGTAACAGGTGAAAATGGCAATCAAAAGCAAACATTTTCTGCCGGCGATACTGTTACCTATACCATTAATATTAGTAACAATGGTAAGGCAGACGCTTCAAATGTAACATTTGAAGATACAATTGGCAGCAATCTGACAAACATAACAGTAGAACCAGCTGCAATTACTGTAAATGAAAATGGCAATCAAGTTAGCGGTATTATTGATAGTATTCCTGCTAACGGCAGTGCAACTATTACTATTACAGGTACAGTTGTTGATAATCCAACTAAAGATACCATTAGTAATACTGCACAGGTTGACGGAAAAAATACAAATGAAGTTGTATTTACAAAGGATCAGCCTTCACTTAATCCATCAAAAGACGGTTATGTGAATAAAGCGGGAAATTATTCTTATATTGGTGATGGCACAGAT
>CALESG010000132.1 GCA_937907215.1 uncultured Ruminococcus sp. | reverse complement strand
CTTTCATTATATCACATTTTTTCACTTATTGCAAGCTATTGGTACGGGTTCTAATGTATGTATGTCACTCAGTAGATACGAGGACGCAATAGAATACTATCAGCAGGCGGTAGAATGTGAGCCTGATAACGGAAACCGTTATTTCAATCTTGGATATGCACAGGCGAGTATCAATAAAATTGCCGACACGATGCAGAGCTTCGCTAAAGCAGATGAACTTGGCTTAAATGAAGATGCTGCGGCGCAGATGTATCATATTCTTGGTATAGTCAATCAGCAGCTTGGAAGACTTGATGATGCACTGATCAATTTGAAAAAGTCCGAATTGCTTGTACCGGCTGATATGGATGTTATGAAACGTAAAGCGGCTATCTATGGAATAAAAGATGATATTTTGAACGGACTTAATGTAGCGAATCAGATGAAACTTTTTGCACCGTCTGATTACGCAGGATATCAGGTCGCATATATCATGTTGAAACAGGCGAATCGCTTGGAAGATGCATTTAAGGAACTTGTTTACGCAAGAAAGAATCTCATGGATTTTCCTTTTGCACTCTGCGAAGATATGGTTAATTTTGAGCTGACCGCATACGAAAAAGATCATGATTTAAATCGTTTTCAGAGAGCACTTACGTATATCAAGCACTATATGAAAACAGAAAAGCCAACACAACAAGAAGTAGTAGAATGCTACTTGACAGCGGCTGATTTGTATTTACAGATTGAAGATGCTGACGGTGTGCTTATGTGCTTGAAAGGTGCAGAAAATCCTATTTTCTCATATAATAACGGAGTTTTTTATTATGAGTATAACCCGAAACAAGCAGATTCAAATTCAATTTTAAATGAGATGAATGCAAACTTGTATCGTTATGAGCAGTTAAGTACAGAACAATTGGAAACCATGCGAAAAAATGGAACATATCTTTCACCGGTTGAAAATGAGAATGCACAAAGTGATGAATATAAGCTTTCTGAAAGTGATAAGGTTGACATTTCTCCGGAAAATAAGGACAGAATCAATCGCATATACATC
This sequence comes from uncultured Ruminococcus sp., assembly GCA_937907215.1. Lineage (GTDB taxonomy): Bacteria > Bacillota > Clostridia > Oscillospirales > Ruminococcaceae > Ruminococcus_C. The sequence continues at coordinate 3,808 of CALESG010000132.1, read as the reverse complement.
GGTGCATATACTTTGAAAGAAGATTTCAGAAAGATTATGTATTATGCCCTTGAATTGCAGAAGAGTACACAGGAGTACCTTGTTGAACTTGGTTGGTATACAGAAGCCAAGGCAATGAAAGATATGAATCTTGCTGGATGGCAGGATAAGTATACAGAAGTTCAGAAGAAATTACGTAATGCGATTTTGAAAGATCCTACCGATCTTAATGCTATGATGCTGCGAGTAAGATGCCTTATTGATACTGAGCAGTATGCAGAAGCAGAAGAAAAGTGCGGTTACTTGAAGAAGGAATTGCAGGAATCTCTTCTGGAAGATATAAACAAGGCAAGGAACGGAGGTACATAATATGGCATTTCTGTTTCATGATATTGTACTGGATGATACTGCATTTACAACAGCTTCACAAGAGATGGCTGTTTTGAAACAAGATGCAGCTAATTTGAAAACCAAGCTTGAAAAAATGTATGAGAATGTATCAACCGCATTGGATACTACAGCAGGCGAGGAAATTCAAGTTACTGCAAAGGATGTGTTACTACAGCCAATTGAAGATATGAGTGTGGTAATTCAGCATATTTCAGAGACTCTGAACACCATTATAGGTTCAGGATATTACAAGGATATATTCGTACAGTATGAAGAACTGAACGGATAATATAATTTTTAGGAGGAATCAATTATGGCAGGTATGGGAAAAACCGGAACGGTAAATGTTACACCGGAAATGATGGATGCAGCTGTTAAAGCTATTGAATCATATCGTTCTACAACAGACACTTTGTATACAAATGTAAGCGATGAAGTAACGAACCTTACAGGAAGTGATTTTACAGGTTCTGCATCAACAGGTTTTGTAAATTTTTACACGAACAATGTTGAGAAGGCAATTGGAAAAGGTCTTACTGATATTTTGACTACATTGGAAGAAATTTGCAAAAGCATTAAATCTGGAATTCCGGATATAGAAGGTGTTGATGAACAGTTGGGAACAGCGAATACATCAAGTGATCAGCAGTAATAGGGAGGTATTTTATCATGGCAGGTTGTAGAGTTGTAAAGGCATCTATGGATGCAAGTGTTAAAAATCTGAATGGATTTGGAGATCAATATAAAGATGCTGGAGATGCATTTGTAAAAGCGTTCAAGGCAGCAATTGAAGAGATGGAAGGTGATTCCAAAGACGCCCTTGAAGAATTTTTTACTACGAATGTCGAAGGCTTTGTAACGACAGATTTACCTGGTGCAGTAAAGGGTCTGGCATCTCTTTTGGAAGCGAATGCAACAAATTTTGACGATACGGATGCAAAGATTGCTGCAAGTATAAGGGGTAACTAAAAATTATTGTATCCGAAAACGGAGAAATAATTTATGACTGTAAACAGCCTCGGGCTATTCTTATGGCTGAGGCTGTTTTTTTCATATATTGGAGGTGGATTTACATGGCATTTAGAGAACTCAGTGAAGATGAAATTGCTTTGCTGAATAAAATGGAAAAAGCGCAGTACGAAAAACAATTAAAAATATACCGTGAGAGAACAGCGTTTGTTGAGAAACTTGAACAGATTGGAAATGCAAATATTCAATATACAAAACCAAAATTAAAAAGAATTAAACCAATTCCAAAGTTGGATATTCCAAAATACCAGCCGGTTGGAATTGTTAAGATAAAACTGCCAAAATCAGAAACCAATAGAAATTTGTTTTTACAACAGTTAGAAAATAGATCTGCAAGTGCTGTGGAAATTAGAAAAAGAATGTTTGAAAATTCAGCTGTATGTGTAAGAATAAAGCCCATGACTAAGGTCACTATCCCTTCATTGAAACCGTATCATAATATGTCGCAGCGAATAGTTTCTCTACCAAAGCCGAGCGTAATTATCCCTTCAGTTTCATTTAAAGAAAAGACAAAGCACTTGATTCATGGTATATCAAACTGTACTAAAACAATTGCTGTTCCTCAATGTAAATTTACCGAAATTACACCGAGAAAAATAACGGGAATTCCAAAGAAAAAGGTTCCTGTTATTACGCCTATGGATTTCAAATATGAAAGAAAATTCACTGATGTTCCGCACATTACAATATCTTTGCCTAAGTCTGTCAAATTTAGTTTTACTGGCAGCGTTAAAATTAAGGATATGCCATCTATTTCCAAAGCTGAAGTATCAAATACGACTTTTCATGCTCCTAAATGTGAGACAAAGGATATTCCAAAGATTCATGTTGCTGTTCCTGAAGTTTCATTTAAAGAATCAAAATATAAAATTCAAGGAATTCCTAAAATACATATACCATCAGTTAATGATGATTTTTCAGTGATTCATCGACAGATTGACGCTGTATCGTTAAGAAAAGTGCAGCCATTAGAGAAGAAAATGATGTCTGTACCAAGTATAAAATCTTATATGAAACCTCAATGCACAGTTTCGCTTTCACCGTTAAAGCCTGTTTCGATACCGTCCTTGGATAAGTTTACACCTCCGTCAATTAAAAATGCAGCTGTATTAACACCACAGAAATTCAAAGAGCCACATATTTCTGTGAAACCCATTAAAAAGGTAACAATTGAAAATGATAGAATTCCGAGAATAAATATACATATGCCGGACTATTCTGAAATGGATGTAGAAAATATTTTGAATATTGCACGCAGGGAATTACAAGGAGTATAGTTTATGAAAAATAATGAAATTATGATTTCGGTACAATTTAATTTTCCAAATGATGATATTTATGGAGAATTAGCCGGCACCAAAGACAGTCTTGCCTTTCTTGTGAAAGATGATATAACACTAAAAGCATTTTTAGAAGGACTTTATTATGGACTGCATAATCATTTCATAAGCCATTTTCTTTTGTATAAGGACTATATCAAGCAGAGAAATCAAATAGCAGTTAACTTTACTCGAAAAGGTAAATTTAAGGTTATTGATTGTGAAAAAGAATTGAAGAATGCCAAAGTCACACTAACGGAGCTAGGATTTGTAACTTCAAGTGTTTTGATGATAACAATGGATTCCAGCTTCAAAGAAACGGTTTTATTTGAAGAAGTACCCAGCAGCTACATATTGAAATCAGATAATAATTCTTTGGAATATAATATAAGCAGTCGTACTTTAGAGGCTGTTGAATCATCTGATATTGAAATATTGCCTCCAGGCGAAGTGCCGCAAAAAGAAGAACGTTCATTGGCTGATATTTTAATACCAACAGTTATTTCTACAGGCGGTATGATCGGCGTACGTGCGTTTATGTCAAGTTCTTCGGGATTAGGCGGAACCATGTGGATGATGACAGCTGCAACAGGTGTAATGACACTGGTTACAACAACATATAACTACTTCAAACAAGGAAAAACAAACCGCAAAAAGAAAAATGAATGGAAAGAGAATTATGAAAACTATATAAAGCGTGTTATAGATAATATAGGTAAATGGCAGCAGGCTGATGTAACATATCTTCAGCAGTTGTATCCAGATATGGCGGAACTTTTTAAAGATCTTGCAAGACTTGATTCTGCTATTTTCGCACGTTCGCAAAATGATAATGATTTTATGCGCATTTCACTGGGAGTATCCGAGAATGTGAAGCCGCTTTTTAATATAAAATATGACAAAAAAGATGAAATATTCTCAGATGTGTATTATCGCTTATGTTATGAGAATTTTCAAAACGGTAAAGAAAAGCGAATTTCAGGCATATATATTGATATTCCAAAGGAAAAAATCAAAAGAAAAGATACATTAAAAAAACAAGAACTGATAAAAAGCGGAAGAATGTCTGAAAATATGTTTTTGCTTTCTGA
>CALESG010000131.1 GCA_937907215.1 uncultured Ruminococcus sp. | reverse complement strand
AACATTTCAAAAGAGAAAAAAGTTAATGTTGCTTTGATTTCTAATATAGCTGTAACATCAGAAGATTTTTCAAATGCTTGCAAGGATAAACTCGAATCGTATGATGATTATATTTGGAATTATACTGGAATTGGCAGATATTATGATGAGCAAAATAGGACTTTTAGTTGGACGGTCATCATTATATATGAAACGGAGTAATAATTATGTTAGTAGCAAAAAGAAAAAAGCTTACTAAACTTATCATCATTGAAGTTATAATTGCAGTATTGCTTCTTGCTGCTAATATATTTGCTGGTTTAATTGTATCTGTTAAAATAAGCGAACGATCAATTTACAAGGGAATTGCTTCTGAGTATCCTGGTTTGATTTTTGATAAAGAATTATCTAAAATTGCAGAAGAATGTGCGGAAATTTGTTGTGATGAAAGCATTGAAGCGAAGGATATAAAAATACTTGAAAATGAGAAGTTTGTAAAATTATATTCAACAAATTCATATGTTGCAAAGTATACGCTGTCAGTAGATTCTAATCAAAATTTTGTGAATGATTTTTTATTTGCTATGCGTTCAGGTAAATATCCTGAAACAGATTCTTGTTTGAGGAAATGCAAATATATTGGTGTTGGTAAATATAAAGATCAAGTTTTTTTACTTGCTTTTTATAATGAATAATTAATTGAATTTAAAGTGGAGGTCTTTAAAATGAAAAAGAAAAGAATTATGATTGCTTTGGTTGCCTTTATGTGTTCATGTGGAACTGTAACATATGCTGCTTCGAGTACTTCAGAAGCAAGAAATATAGTAGCTTTTGCAGCTGATGATGAAAGTTCCGATGTTGAGGGTCCAACAGACAGTTCAGATGTGGAAACGCCTACAAATCCAGATGGTTCTGGAAGTAGTGATGTAGAAAATCCACCTGTTACAACTACAACAACGGCAGAGGTACTGACTACTTCTACAGAGACTACAACATCTACAACTGCAACAGGTGATTCATCATCTACTACGGAGACTACAACTGCAACAGGTGATTCATCATCTACTACGGAAACTACAACTTCAACAAGTGATTCATCAACTACTACAACCACAACGTCTACAACAGAAACTACAAAACCTACAACTGCAACAACTAAATCTACTTCTAAAACAACAGCGACAACTGTTTCGATTCAAGACAAGTTTACTACATCTAAGGCAAAAGGCAATCATGGAGTAATTAGAGATTCAGAAACAACAACTACTACGATCAAAAAGGAAGATACGGATAATGTTTCTGAAACCGGAGATAATATCATGAATGTTGTAAATGGTTCTGTAGTAGCTGCCATTGTAGCAGGAGTTGCAGCGGTTATGGGAAAAAAGAAAAGAAATTAAGATTATTCTTTTGAAATAAATACTGAATTTAATTTATTTGGATTAAGTTTAGTATGTAGTAGGAGGTGTTTCTCAATTTGAAGAACACAGCAATTATGACTGTCAGATTCTTTTCTCCTAAAAAGGTTGAATATGATATAGAAGTACCTTTAAATATCACTGCTTATGATCTGTTTGTCGCATTGAATGAAGCATTCAAATTAAACTATAATATTGACGTAAAAGAAGCGTGTTATTTGTGTACAGAAAGTCCCATTACATTTCTTGTTGGAGATAGGCTGCTGTCTGACTATGGTTTAAGAAATGGTACTGTAATAAATATATTATCCAAAAGTCATCTTAGATCAAGCACGGATTCAAATTATTTAAAAGATTTTCTCTTTGAAAATGTAACTTTTGATTATGCTGTTGATTTGTCTGCAAGAAGGAGTATTTCAATCGGCAATAATGATCAATGTAATTTAATCGATACAAATGTTTTGACGCCTCAGGTTAATGTTGAATTATTTAATGACAATGACCAATTTTTCTTAAAAGCTAAAAATGGTACAGCAGTATCATGCAATGGAAAAATCTTTGTTTTTAAGAATGAGCCTTTGCCTATTCATAATTTTGACTTTATCAACATTCTTTCATGCTGCTTTTATTTTCATAATAAAACCTTGTATATGGATAGAAAAGCTAATCTTCGGATCAATGGTGTTGAGTGCAGAGAGATAAATGAGGGTATAAGTCATCTGAAATATCCTAAATTTGTTCGCAATAGCAGGCTGAAATTAAAAATAAATGAT
>CALESG010000130.1 GCA_937907215.1 uncultured Ruminococcus sp. | reverse complement strand
CTTTGCCTTATTTTTTATAAAATCAATTTAAGTTAAGGAGAGTATTGTTTGAATAAAAATAGTAGACCTGAGATAGCAGCGTAAACGGGAAGTTTGTGAATACATTCTCACACAAACCTCCCGTTGAGTCAACAATTTTCAGGAGGAAAAATAATGAATAAAAATAACTATATTATCCGTTTAGAAACATCAGCAGACTATAGAACAGTAGAAAATATAAACCGTGAAGCGTTTTGGAATTTAAGCGTTCCCGGAGCTAATGAGCATTATTTTGCACACGTTATGAGAAATCACGCTGATTTCATTCCAGAACTTGATTTTGTTATTGAAGTTGGTGGAAAAGTGATCGCAAGCATAATGTACACTAAATCTAAACTTATTGACGAATCAGGAATGGAAAAAGAAATACTTTCTTTTGGACCGATTTGTGTTTTGCCTGAATATCAGCATATGGGATATGGCAAAATTCTCCTTGAACACTCTTTTGCAAAAGCAGTTGAAATGGGATATGATACAGTTGTGATTTTCGGCAATCCAGATAATTACGTGTCAAGAGGCTTCAGAAGCAGTTCGAAATATAATATTTGCCTTGAGGGTGATATTTTCCCTGCAGCACTTCTTGTAAGGGAACTTCGTAATGGCGTACTCGATGGCAGAAGATGGTATTATCATGAAAGTCGTGTTTCAGATCTGCTTAACAACGAGGAAAAAATTTCACAATTTGATGCTGAATTCCCGCCTAAAGTCAAGGCATGGCAGCCAAGTCAGGAGGAATTTTATATTCACTCTCATTCAGTTATCAAATAATAACAGATGAAATCAAAGCCGACAGTTTTTGCTGTCGGCTTTCTTAATATTATTATATGTTTATTTCTTTTAAATAAAAACAAAAATAGACCCTGATTTTAAAATCAGGGTCTATTCATAATTTTGGTTGGAGTAGCTGGATTTGAACCAGCGAATGACGGAGTCAAAGTCCGTTGCCTTACCGCTTGGCTATACCCCAATGCATATGAACTGAAGTTCAACATTTATTATTATACAAGATGAAATCAAAAAAGTCAAGTCTTTTTTTGCTTTTTCTTAAAAATTAAAAGGGAAGTAATAAAAATATATAATTTTATATTGCACATACTATATAACGTTTATTTATTCCCTAATCAATTTCCATAATTTTTTCATATTTTTTCTTTTAAAAGCAATAGCACATTCCTGAATGCGACAACGGTTTTCGACATGATTTTCTTATTTGGTCATGTATAATTTATTGCACATACATTATATATGCATTATATATGCGCCGGTGTGAAAGGATGGGAGCTTTATGTCAAATGAACCTGTAAAAACAAAATCATCTCTATCAGTACTTCGTGATGCCTTTGCATCATTTCTTTGCGGTCTGATTTTTTCTTGTGCTCAGCTTGGAAATATAGCATCTCCCATTCCGGTAGCGGCAGCTTTTTGTACTGGTTCATTAGGTTCTGTAGCTGTTCTTATAGGCTCGCTTACAACTTGTTTTATTTCAGGAACGCTTACTCCTCAGCTTCCTCTTATAATATCACTTATGCTTGCAGCAAGCATAAGAATTATTTTGCGTGAATATAACTCTCCCGGATTTGTTTCAATAACCTCAGCTTTATGTGTATTAGCTTCAGGTATTATTTATTCTGTTTTGCAGAATAATAATGTTGGCGGTATGCTTGTAGCTTTAATGAGTGCAATACTTACAGGTACAACAGCTTACTTTTTGAATACAGTTGTTATAAGCATTTCAAATCATAATAAAATACGTATAAAATCTTCTGTAGGATGTGCCGCAGCTGTAGTTTATTTTGTACTCATTTCAGCTTTGTGTTCATTTGAATTTTCACTTTTAAATCCGGGCTATGTAATAGGAGTTGCAGTAACTCTTATGGCTGCTCAGAGATTTCGTTATTCCGGCGGTGTGATATGCGGTGCACTTACTGCGTGTGGAGCTATGCTGTCAGCTCAGGAACTTGGAATGAGTCTTGCATTTCTTCCTGTAACCGGACTTATTGCAGGTTATATGTCTGAAAATGGAAGTGTGGCAACGTCCGGCATTTTCTTTTTGTTTAATTCATTGGCTCAGCTCACTGTTCAAAGCAGCAGTGCAACCTATTCATCTATTGGAAATCTTATGATAGGTTGTATAGTTTATCTTTTGCTGCATACGATTTGTATTGACAAATGGCTTGTGGCAGAAGAACCGTCTTCTCAGAAAATGATTGAAAATATAGTAGTTAGAATGGATTTTATGGCACAATCAATAGGAAGTGTTCGTACTGATACAGAAAAAATATCGGAACTTTTATCAAATTCATTTTATGAAAAATCTTCTCGAAGTCAAAAAATACCTGTATGTTCTGCCTGTGGAATACGTGATAGATGTACTATAAAAGAAATATCCGGACAAGATTCAGTTGTGAAAAATTGTAAAGTTATTGAACATCAGCAAAACCGTCTAAAGCTGCAAAGAGAAAATACAGCACATAAAGCAGAAAGCAGACATATTCTTTTTCAGCAGCTTATTGCATCAGAAGAGATGCTTTCGTCATTTGGTGCAAGTATGGCAGTGAGATATAGCGGTGAACTTACCGATGCGATAGAACGCCGACTTGAAAGATATGGATATTATTGTGATTCTATAGCTGCTTATTATAATGATAAAGAAAGACTTATGATCGAACTGTACAGCGAAGATAAAAGCTTTGAAGAAGAAATGACATCTGTATGCAGAATTATTTCTAATATGCTTAGAATGGAACTTCAGGAGCTGGAAAAGGTTAAAACTAAAAAATCAATAAGATTTTGCCTTTGTCAGGCAGCACCATTTTACTTAAAATCTCAAAGTGCAGGCAGCTGTGCTGAAAATGGAAGCGTTTCTGGTGATACATCTGTAATTTTTTATGATGGAACTGGTTTTGCATATGGAGTTTTATCAGATGGAATGGGTACAGGAAAGGCGGCAGCTGTTGAATCCAGAATGACATCTGAAATGTTTCGTAAACTTATAAGCAGTGGAGTTGACCGAGCAGCAGCGGTACGTATTATAAATGGCTTGATGCTTACAAAATCTGAACAAGAAAGTTTTGCAACACTTGATGCAGCTTGTTTTGATCTTGACAATTGCGAGGTAACACTTATGAAAGCAGGTGCTGCATCAACTATTATAAGACAGGGTGAACATATCATTCGTATATGTGCGCCTACTTTTCCTATAGGTGCAGGTGCTTCGCCTGATGTATTTTCAAAAAGCTTTTCGTTGTCACCGGGTGATGTTGTTGTAATGATGTCTGACGGTGTACCTGAAAGTCAATATCCATTTATAAAGGAACTTCTGCTTACTTCCAAGGATTTAAAATATATAGCAGAAGAAATATGTCAAAAGGCACAGATATTCAATGGCGGCAAATGCCGTGATGATGTTACAGTTACAGTAATAGAGATTTGCAGACGAGTATTTTAAGGCTTTGTATGTGTTATATATATTATATTAAATATTCAAAAGACGGTTAGAATTTAATAATATAAAAATAGATGTTTCAAGGTTGATTGTGCAAAATGCACAAAATAGAGAAAGTAATATGTTTGATTCTATGAAAATTTAGAGCATTGGCAAAAAATACTTGAAAATAATATTATTATATGTTAAAATATTATATGTAAGAATAGAAGCGTTCATTTGCAGTTTATGCTTCTTAATATAAGGCACAGTCCTTAAATTAAAACAAAAGGAGGGAAAGCTATGCCTTTAATACAAACTAATAAAGATAATGATTTTCCGCTTTATTTGTTTCATCAGGGTAAAAATTATGAGGCAGGCAAGTTTTTTGGTGCACATAAAATAAAGGACAGTGAACTCTGGAGATTTAGAGTATGGGCTCCAAAGGCTAAAAGCGTTTCAGTAATTGGTGATTTTAATGAGTGGGATCGCAGCAAAAATCCTATGGAAAAAATTTCTGAAACTGTATGGGAAATTACTATAGACGGCTTGAAACAATTTGACGTATATAAGTACAGTATCGAAACAGAGGACGAAAGGATTCTTGATAAATCTGATCCTTATGCACAACACTTTGAACGCAGACCTGGTACAGCTTCAAAACTTTATGAAAGTAATTATAAGTGGAATGATGCAGAATGGATGCAGAATAGGGCAGAACGTTCTCCATACAGTTCTCCAATGAATGTGTACGAAGCACATTTGGGTTCATGGAAGCATAATCCTGAAGAAAAATTCCCAAGCTATATAGGTTTTGCAAATAGTATTATACCATATCTTAAAAAGATGTCATATACTCACATTGAGCTTATGCCTCTTACAGAATATCCCTACGATGGTTCATGGGGTTATCAGGTTACTGGTTATTATGCACCAACATCACGTCACGGCACGCCTGATGACTTCCGTAAGATGATAGATATGTTTCATGAAGCCGGAATAGGTGTAATTCTTGACTGGGTACCGGCTCATTTTCCTAAAGATGCAGCTGGTCTTTGTGAATTCGATGGCTCTTATTGCTATGAATATACTGATCCGCTTAAAATGGAACATAAGGCATGGGGTACAAGAGTTTTTGACTATGGAAAAGGCGAGGTTTGTTCATTCCTTATATCAAGTGCTTGCAGCTGGCTTGGTGATTATCATGTAGATGGAATTCGTGTTGATGCAGTGGCATCAATGCTTTATCTTGACTATGACCGTCCAGATGGTCAGTGGAGAGCCAATCAGTACGGCGGGCATGAAAACATTGAAGCAGTAGAATTTTTGCGTCATTTAAATGAAGCTGCATTTGAACGTTATCCCGGTGTGCTTATGATCGCCGAAGAGTCAACAGCATGGCCTTTAGTTACAAAGCCTACAGATGTTGGCGGTTTGGGATTCAACTTTAAGTGGAACATGGGCTGGATGAATGATATGCTTCAATATGTTTCACTCGATCCAATTTATCGTGCTTTCAATCATGATAAACTCACGTTTTCATTTTTCTATTGTTTTTCAGAGAATTATATTCTGCCTATTTCACATGATGAAATAGTATATGGAAAATGTTCTATGATAAATAAAATGTCATCTTCTGTTGTAGAAGAAAAGTTTGCAACTTATCGTGCATTTCTTGCATATATGATGGCACATCCCGGTAAGAAGCTGCTTTTCATGGGACAGGAATTTGCTCAGCAGAATGAATGGAATTATAAAACCCAGCTTGATTGGGAGCTGCTCAATGATTCTGACCATCAGCGTATGTCTAAATTTACTGAATCTCTTAATAAATTTTATCTCGAAAATTCTCCTTTATGGCAGATCGACTATTCATGGGAAGGTTTTAGTTGGATAGCTCATGACGATTACCTGCAAAGTGTAATAGCATTTAGAAGAATAGATGAAGAAGGAAATGAACTTGTTGTAGTATGCAATTTCTGTCCGGTACAAAGAAATGATTATCGCATTGGTGTTCCTTTTGAAGGCAAATATGTTGTTGAACTGAATACTGACGCACCGGAATTTGGCGGCAGCGGCGTTTCTGAAAAGGAGTTTGTCACTATACCTGAAGAAATGCATGGTTTGCAGCAGTGTATTTCTATGACACTCGCACCGCTTTCTGTTGTATATCTTAAATATAAGCCGGTTCCAAAGAAACGTGCAGCAGTTACTAAAAAGAAGGGGACAGCATCATCAAGTAAAACTAAGACAGGAACTTCTAAAAAGAAAAAATAATCTAAGCTTTATTTATCATAATATAAAATAATATATAAAATAATACGTCATTATTGTTAGGAGGAATATTATGAAAACTAAAAAGAAGTGTGTAGCAATGCTTCTGGCAGGAGGTCAGGGCAGCCGACTTTATGCACTGACTCAAAAGGTTGCAAAGCCTGCCATTCCTTATGGTGGTAAGAATCGATTTATTGATTTTCCGCTTTCCAACTGCATTAACTCTGGTATCGATACTGTAGGTGTACTTACTCAGTATCAACCGTTGGTACTTAATGATTACATTGGCAATGGTCAGCCATGGGATCTTGATAAAATGAATGGCGGTGTACACGTTTTGCCGCCTTATCAGACATCACTGGGTGCATCATGGTATGAAGGTACTGCAAATGCTATTTATCAGAATATGGCATTTATTGAGCGTTATGACCCTGAATATGTAATCGTTCTTGGCGGTGACCATATTTATAAAATGGATTATTCAAAAATGATCGATTTCCATGTTGCAAACAATGCAGACAGTACTATTGCAGTTATTGACGTTCCACGTTCAGAGGCATCAAGATTTGGTATCATGATCTGTGATGAAGAACTCAGAGTAGTTGACTTTGAGGAAAAGCCAAAGGAACCAAGATCTACACTTGCATCAATGGGTATTTATGTATTTACATGGGAAAAACTTAAGAAATATCTTATTGAAAATGAAAATGCAAATACAGGTTCAAAGGACTTTGGTAAGGATATAATTCCGGCAATGCTGAACAATGGCGAGCGTTTGTTTGCATATGAGTTTGAGGGCTATTGGAGAGATGTTGGTACTCTTGACAGCCTTTGGGAAGCAAATATGGATCTGCTCAGTCCAAGCGTTCCGCTTGACCTTTATGATCCTAAGTGGAAGATCTACTCACGTCATGAAAATATGCCGCCTCAGTACATAGGTTCAAACGCACATGTTGAGAATTCAATGATTACAGAAGGAAGCATTGTAGATGGTACAGTTGACTTTTCAGTAATTTCAGCAGGTGTTACTATTGAAGAGGGTGCGACTGTTAAGTATAGTATTATAATGCCTGGTACTGTTATCAAGTCCGGAGCAGTTGTTGAATATGCAATTATCGGAGAAGACAGCGTTGTAGAATCAGGAGCTAAGATTGGTATGAGTCCTGAATGTGTTGAAAACAGAGATGACTGGGGCATTGCTGTAGTAGGTCATAATATTACAGTTTCCGGAAAGAAACCAGTACTTCCAAAGGAAATTATTTCTGAGAATATTTAAGGCGGTGAATGAATATGGGTATGAATAATAATGTTTTAGGTTTGATTTTTGCAAGTATAAATGATTCAACAGTCATTGACCTTACAAAGCAGCGTACAATGGGGTCAATCCCGTTCGGCGGAAGATATCGTCTTATCGATTTCCCTCTGTCTAATATGGTAAATGCTGGTATTCAGGAAGTTGGCGTAATCACAAAGTCAAATTACGGTTCTCTTATGGACCATCTTGGTTCAGGCAGAGAATGGGACCTTGCAAGAAAAAAAGGCGGACTGCACCTTTTGCCACCTTTTAGCCATGTAGGCGGTGGTGTATATCAGGGCAGACTTGAAGCACTTAATAATGTATGGAATTTTATTGACTATGCAAAGTCTGAATACGTTGTAATGTCAAACTGTGATGTTGTTGCAAATGTTGACTTTAGTGAAGCAATAGCTCAGCACGCTAATTCAGACGCTGATATTACTATAGTATATGCAAAAGGTCCTTATCGTATGGAAAAGAATATCAGTACAAATATACTGACGATTGGTGAGGATAATAATGTAACTGAAGTTCTTATAAATCCTGATATGGCAGGCGAGTGTAATATTTGCCTTGATATGTTTGTCATGAGAACAGATTTCCTTAAGAAAATCGTTCGTGAAGCTGCAAGTAAGAATCAGCATAGCCTTATACGTGATGTTCTTCAAGGCCGTAAAGATGAATTTGTATTTAAAGCTTATGAGTACAAGGGTTCTTTCTTTAAGATCGATAGTCTGGAATCATATTTTAAGACAAATCTTATGTTGCAAAACGCAGAGATAAGAAAAGATTTGTTTAATGCAAGTTCACCTATTTATACAAAAACAGGTGATAATGCACCTGTTAAGTATGGTCTTGAAACAAGTGTTAAGAATTCTACTATTGCAGACGGTTGTGTAATTGAAGGCACTGTAGAAAATTGTGTATTGTTTAGAGGCGTAAAGGTTGGCAAGGGTTCTGTTTTAAAGAATTGTGTTATCATGCAGGGTACTACTATAGGTGAAAATTGTAATCTGGAACATATTGTTACAGATAAGGAAGTAGAAATATCAAATGACAGAGTTTTGACAGGTTCTCTTGAATATCCGCTGTATCTTGGCAAAAAAGCTAAAATTTAAAGTGAACATAAATTTTTCTGCAATACAATTTAACAATGGTGATTAAAATCAGCACCGTACATTGATTCTATGTGCGGTGCTGAATATCTATGAGATAAAGGAAGGAAACGTCGATGAAAATATTATTTGCAGCAAGTGAAGCACTGCCTTTTGCAGCGTCAGGAGGTCTTGCAGATGTACTAGGATCATTGCCGGAAGCGGTAGGCGGTCTTGATTGTGATTGCCGCACGGTTATTCCTATGTACAGAAGTGTTAAGCCTGAACTTCGCAATAAAATGACATATATAGGAGATGTTACTGTTGATGTAGCATGGCGAAAGCAGTATTGTGGAGTATACACTATTAAACATGGTAATGTGACATATTACTTGATTGATAATCCATATTATTTTATGCGTGACGGTATGTATGGCTTTTATGATGACTGCGAAAGATTTATATTTTTTAGCCGTGCTGTGCTGGAAATATTGCCGCTTATAGATTGGAAACCTGATATTATCCATTGTAATGACTGGCAGACAGCTATGATTCCTGTGTATTATGAAATTATGTATAAGTATCATAGAGAATATGAAAATATTAAAATAGTATATACTATTCATAATATTCAGTATCAGGGTGTGTATGGAAAAGAAGTAGTGACAGAACTTATGGGACTGCCAAGTTATCATACGAATTTACTCGAATTTGACGGATGCGTAAACCTTATGAAGGGTGCTATCGAAACAGCAAGTATTATAACTACTGTTAGTCCAACATATGCAGAAGAGGTACTTGACCCATGGTATTCTTATGGAATGGATAGGTCATTGGTACGAAGACAAGATGGAATAAAAGGCATTTTAAACGGTATAGATACAAAGCTTTATAATCCCAAATCTGATTCTATCATTGCAAAAAATTATTCATCTTCCAGTTTGTCTGGAAAGAAGAAATGTCGTGAAGCACTTCTTAAGGAAATGAATTTGCCGGTGGATGATTCTCCGGTTATAGGCATTGTAACACGTCTTGTAGCACATAAAGGAATACAGCTTATACAGAGAGTATTTCATGAAATGCTTGATATGGGCTGTAAGTTTGTGATTCTTGGCAGCGGTGAAAAGTTGTTTGAAGATTTCTTTATAGAAATGCAGGAACAATTTCCACAGCAAGTAAGTACTAATATAGGATTCCTGCCTGAACTTTCCAGAAAAATATATGCAGGTTCTGATTTCTTTTTAATGCCGTCGCAAAATGAGCCGTGTGGACTGGCACAAATGGTTGCAATGAGATATGGTACAATACCTATAGTGCGTGAAACAGGAGGACTTAAAGATTCTGTAAATGATGCCGGTGGAACAAATGGCAATGGATTTACATTTAAAACATTTGACGCATTGGATATGTTAGAAGCTGTTAAGCGTGGCATAACGTTATTTGAAAATAAGCGTAAGTGGAACGGACTTGTAAAGAGAGCGATGAATTGTGATTTTAGTTGGGCTAAGTCTGCTGAAACTTATAAGGAAATGTATTGCAAATTGTTGAGCGATGAATAAAATAATATTATAATAAAAAATCGAGCCGTATTCTTAATTGATTCGACTCGATTTTTATTTTTGTTTTATTTTGTAAGCAATTAAATGATGGGTTAGAACATTTTTAAAATTGATGCTTTGTCCATATATCCTACGGATTGATTTGTTATTTTGCCGTCTTTTACTACAACAAGCATAGGAATACTGCTTGCTCTGAATGCGGCAGCTATTGCAGGAGATTTGTCTACATTTATTTTACAAATCTTGTATTCTGAATGTTCATTGGCGATTTCTTCAAGTATTGGTGCAAGCATTCGACATGGTGCACACCAGTCAGCATATAAATCGACAAGTACAGTACAGTCTGCTTTTATTACTTCATTTTCAAAATTTTCTTCATTAACATGTACAATGCTCATTTTTTATCAGTCCTTTTCTTTATAATATAATCTGCAATGACAATAGCCTTCAAATTCAGGATCAGCTATTTGTTTGCGAAATTCTTCACACATACATTTATTTTCAGGAATAATTTCGAGTTTACATGGACAGTATCCATTTTTATTTTTTAAGCCTTCACGCAGAATTTTTACCGTTTCTTTATCTTCGTTTAAACGTACCGACATATCCGAAGCTCCTTTCAAAATCTATTATATTTATTATATCACATTTTTCAAAAATATGCAATATATATTTTAGCTTATTCTTCATTGTTTTCATTTTCAGGTTCGGGTTCTACTTCCAAACGCACTTTATTTATAGTTAGATTGTCGGCTTCAAGTACGGTAAAATTGAATCTGTTCCACTTCGCAGAAGCACCATTATCCGGGATATGACCAAGAATCTCCGTTATCCATCCGCCAACAGATGTTGAAGCTGCTTCTGGTTTTTCCAATGGTATATCTTCATCATCAAGACCGCTTTGCATATCACTTATACTGAATGAACCTTCTATTTCATAAGTATGAGGAGCGACTTTTATAAATTCATTTAGTATCTCATCACTCTCATCATAAATATCTCCAACAAGTTCTTCAAGAACGTCTTCAAGAGTTACAATTCCTTTTGTACCGCCATATTGGTCTACAACTACAGCCATGTGAGTTTTTGCCTTTTTCATTTCTTGAAGTATTTCGCTTATTAGCTTTGTTGACGGAACATATATAACATCCTGCATTATCTCGTCAATGCTTTGATAAACGCCATTGAGAAATCTGAAAAATTCTTTATTTGTTATAATTCCAACTATGTTGTCAAGAGTTTTGTCATAAACAGGGAAACGTGAAAAATGACTGCTCAGGAATAACTTTTTAATTTTTTCTATATCAGCACCAAGCGGTATTCCCACTACTTTTACACGTGGAATAAGTATTTTATTTACAGTTGTTTCATCAAACTGCAGTGCAGATATTACAAGATCGCTTTCTTGTTCTTCCAAAACGCCTTCTTCTTCAATCTCATCGATTATGTATTTAAGTTCATCTTCTGTTACAGATGGTGAATCGTCTTTTGATTTGAATACTCTTGATAAAAGGTCAAATATTTTTACAAAAGGAGTCATTATAACAATGAGTCCGGAAAGTGCAGCAGCAAATGTCAAAGCAAGACTTTCGGCGTGTGATTTGGCATAATATTTTGGCAGGACTTCGCAGAATGTAAGAACTAAAAGCGTCATTACAACAGTTGAAACAATCGGACCTGCATCGCCTACCCAATTAGTAAATATTACTGTTGCAAGAGATGAAGCACCAATGTTTGCGATATTGTTGCCTACTAATATTGCAGTAAGAGCGTCTTCGTATTTTTCTGCGATTTTAAGTGCACGGTCGGCTCTTTTATCTCCCATATCAGCCTTGTGTTTCAGCCTTATTTTATTGACACACGCAAAAGCAGTTTCCGAGCTTGAAAAAAGTGCAGAAAGTACCAACAAAAATATTAAAATAGCAATCATATAGTTCCTCCAGAGGTTGATTTTTTAATAATATAATGTTATAATAATATCATATTTTATGTCTATAATCAAGGGGCTATTTTTAATTTTTGCATTTTGCAATAAAAAGAAAGGAATTTTTAATATGAATCGACTTATTTTATGGTTTGTAGGCCTTATGCCTAAGAAAATTCAAAGCTTTTATTTTAATCACGAAGAGGTCTTGCTTTATATTTTTTATGGTGGACTTACAACAGTAGTTTCATTTATAACAAAGCTTGTACCGCTTTATCTTGTTGATAAGGACGCAATGGGTGATTTTTACACTGTTTATTCAACTGGTTGTGCGGTTTTCTCTTGGATATGTGCTGTTACTTTTGCATATTTTACCAATCGTGCATATGTATTTAAAAGCACTGCAAAAACAAAAAAGGCATTTTTAAAAGAGTTTGTAAATTTTTATGTTGGAAGATTGGCTTCTCTTGGAATAGATGCACTTATGACAGCTGTTTTTATAGGCTGGCTCCGATGGAATGCATTTTTAATAACACTGGCAGCACAGGTCATTATACTTATAATAAATTACGTTATAAGTAAGGTTTTTGTTTTTCGTGAAACAGAAGAGAAAACAGCTCAAAGTAAATCAGAATAATTAAAACACAGCAGTACATAATAAAAAAGGCGACATTAGAATATGCCGCCTTTATTTTTTTAAGGTGAGGAATTAGAATGGGTGTTGTATTGCTGCGTTCTGTAATTTTATATTTAATAGTTATATTTGCCCTTCGACTTATGGGAAAAAGGCAGCTTGGCGAATTGCAGCCGGGTGAATTGGTTATAACTATTCTCATATCCAATATTGCTACTCTTCCTATAGAGAATCCTGCATTGCCGCTTTTGCCAGGAATTCTTCCTATATTGATTCTTGTATGCTTGGAAGTTATAATGTCATTTTTTGCGATGAAATTTAAAAGGCTAAGAAAGCTTGTTTCAGGAAGTCCTAAAATAGTAATAAGGGATGGAGTAATTCTTCAGGATACTATGCTTGAACTTCGTCTTACAATAGATGATTTGCTTATGGCACTTAGAAATAATCAAATATTCAATCCAGAAGAAGTTCAGTTTGCAATTGTTGAAACTACAGGTGCTATATCGGTATATCCAAAGGCTGCATATAGAAATGTAACACAGGAAGATATGGGAATTTACAACAAATCAGAGAATCCTCCGTGCGTTATAATATCTGATGGAGTTTTAATGGATAAAGCACTTGATAGTATTGGAAAGGATGTTGCTTGGATCGGCTCAGAACTTGAACATAGGCAGCTTACAATAGAGAAAACATTTCTTGCAATGGCTGATGAAAATGGAATCTGCATTGTAATTGAGAAAGAGGGTAAGATTAAGTCATGAATCATGTTAAATGGGCATTTGTAATACTTACAGTTATTTTAGCAGTAAGTATATTTTCAGAATATGCGGTTAGAAGCGAATGCAATGAGCTTACATGTATGCTTTATGATTTGAAAGATGCCTCGGAAATTGATGATAAGAAAAAGGCATTAGAGATATGCATTATGGTAAACGATAAATGGAATAGTGTAGAAAAATTGATTTCTTATACTGTGCCATTTGATAAAATTTGTCAAGCTCAACAGAGTATTTGCAGATTGCAGCCCTTGCTTGAATCGGATTCTGAGGAATTTGAAGCAGAAGTTATGACAGCAGCAGTAATTTGCAGCAATATCTATTGATAAAAACATTATTTATTTTTTATGCGATGCGGCAATGACAGCTAATTATCCTATTGAACCTTTATAGTTTATATGGTATAATAAATATATCATAATGCAAAGGAGGATTTGATGAAACGACTGTCAATAGGTCTGCTTGCCCATGTTGATTCCGGTAAGACAACTCTTTCGGAAGCAATGCTTTATCGAAGCGGTGAAATAAGAAAACTTGGACGAGTAGATCATGGGGACGCTTTTCTTGATACACATTCGCTTGAAAAAAAGAGAGGTATTACTATTTTTTCAAAGCAGGCTGGATTTAAACTTAAAGATACAATGGTAACTCTGCTTGATACACCTGGTCATGTAGATTTTTCATCTGAAATGGAAAGAACGTTGCAGGTGCTTGATGTTGCTGTGCTTGTTATAAGTGCGTCTGACGGAATACAGAGCCATACTGAAACTCTTTGGCGTTTGCTTTCAAGATATAATATTCCAGTTTTTATATTTGTAAATAAAATGGATATATCCGACTCTGAATCTGATGAAATTATTCTTGATTTAAAGGATAGGCTTAGTCCGGCGTGTTCGGACTTTACTGATAAAAATAGTGATATGTTTTTTGAACAGACTGCTCTTTGCGATGAAGTACTGCTTGATAATTTTCTGGAGAATGGTATTATTTCAGATATAGATATTTCTGATGCTATTATGGAGAGAAGATTGTTTCCATGTTATTTTGGTTCTGCACGAAAGCTGAAATCTATAGATGAGCTTATTTGTGATATTGAGCTTTACACAAATATAAAGCCATATCCGAAAGAATTTGGTGCACGTGTTTTTAAAATTGCAGCTGATGATAATGGTGAACGTCTTACGTTTATGAAAATAACCGGCGGATGTCTTAAAGTTCGTTCTAAAATTGAATTCACTCTGCCCGATGGTACGATTGCAAGCGAAAAGGTAAATCAGATACGTGTATATTCCGGAAATAAGTATAAGACTATTGATGAAGCTGAGTCTGGTATGATATGCACTGTACTTGGATCTAAATTTACTCAATGCGGAATGGGAATTGGATTTGAAGAGCAGGCTGGAAAACCTATATTGCAGCCCGTAATGACTTATCGACTTGTACTTAATGATGATATAGACCCTGCTAAAGCACTTATTAAACTTAAACCGCTTGAAGAAGAAAATCCTGAACTTCATCTTATATGGAATGAATGTCTTTCTGAAATACACGCAGAGCTTATGGGAAGTGTTCAGCTGGAAATACTTTCAGATATTATTTATGAAAGATTTGGAATGAGCGTAAGTTTTGATAAAGGCGGGATCTCCTATAAAGAAACTATTACAGAAGCAGTAGAAGGCGTGGGTCATTATGAACCTCTGCGTCACTATGCAGAGGCACATATTCTTATTGAACCTTTGCCAAGAAACAGTGGAATAGAATTTTGCACAGACTGTTCAGAAGATATTCTTGATAAAAACTGGCAAAGACTTATTCTGACTCACTTACAGGAAAAAGAGCATTTGGGAGTTCTTACAGGTTTTCCTATAACAGATGTTCGCTTTACTGTTGTATCAGGACGGGCACATCAAAAGCATACTGAAGGCGGTGACTTTAGGCAGGCTACATACAGAGCAGTAAGACAAGGACTACGCTCGGCAAAAAGCATTATTTTAGAACCGTTTTATGCATTTAGATTGACCATTCCAAGTACTCAAATAGGACGTGCTATGACGGATCTGGAGAAAATGTCTGCTGAATTTTCTTCTCCTGAAATAGACAGTGATATTTCTATTATAACAGGCCGATGTGCGGCTGAAAAGATGTTGTCATATGCTGAAGAGGTGACAGCTTATACTCAAGGCAAAGGACAGCTTAGCTGTATTCCGGACGGCTATGATGAGTGCAAAGAACCCGAAAAGGTGATTGAATCCATAGGTTATGACGCTGACAGTGATACAGAAAATTCAGCGGATTCGGTATTTTGTTCACATGGAGCAGGTTATCTTGTAAAATGGGATGATGTTCCAAATCATATGCATTTGCCGTATAAAACAGAATTGGAAGGAAAATATAGCTCTTTAGAGGAAAATGAAATAAGATCTGATGAATATGGCAATACAAATAATCATATAAGCCGTTCATCATATAGAGGAAGTCTTGAGGAAGATAAAGAGCTTATGGCAATATTTGAACGAACTTATGGTAAAATAAATCGTGATGAACGTACTGCAATGCATACACGACATGATGAAGAGCGTTCTAATGCACCGATCGCACCGCAAAAGCCAACAAAAGAATATATTCTGGTAGATGGTTATAATATAATTTTTTCATGGGATGAGCTTAATAAAATTGCTGCTGATAATTTAGAAGCAGCACGTCATAGACTTATAGAAATGATGATAAATTACAGGGGCGTTCATAAATGCAGTATGATAATAGTATTTGATGCTTATCGTGTTAAAGGCAATCCTGGTTCGGAAGAAAAGATAGACGATTTGTATATTGTTTATACAAAAGAAGCTGAAACGGCAGATTCATATATAGAGCGTACAGCTCATGATTTAAGTCGTGATTACAGAGTTAGAGTTGCAACTTCGGACAGGCTTGAGCAGATAATTATTTTAGGCGGCGGAGCTTATAGAATGTCTGCTGCTGAATTTTATGAAGAGATATGTAATGCCCAGCGTGAGATAGATGATTTTATTACAAATATAAATTTGAAATCTGCACATATAAACATCGGAATAGCAGAGAAAAAACATTGAATAAATTATAAAACGGAGAGAAATATTTATGAAAAAGATAGTACTGAAAAAATCACCTGAAGAGTACTGTGAAATAGCAAAAGGACTTTTTTTAGAAGGATACAATTGCAGTCAATCGGTTGTACTTACATTTGCAGATGAACTTGGACTTTCAAGGGAAATTGCCGCAAAGCTTGCTTCATCATTTGGAGGTGGAATGGGCAGACTAAGGGAGGTATGCGGTACAGTAAGCGGAATGTTTATTGTAGCAGGTTTGATTTCCGGTTATTCAGAGCCAAAAGATTATGAAGGCAAAAAGGAACATTATAAGCGTATTCAAGAGCTTGCACAGAAATTTAAAGAGTCAGAGGGCAGTATAATTTGCCGTGAACTTCTTGGACTTAAAAAAAGCGGTGCGGACAGCTTTGTGCCTGAAAAGCGCACAGATGAATATTACAAAAAACGTCCTTGCAAAGACCTTGCCGGATTGTCAGCTAAAATAGTGGCTGAATATTTTCTTGAAAATAAATAATATAAAAATCCCTCTCAGCTGCGGCTTGAATATTGCCGATAATCCGAGAGGGAAAGTTTTTATTAAATTATCCTAATTTAGAAAGGCTTTTAATTTAATATATTGTCATAGCCTGCTGATACATATCATCATATATATAAAAGAATTGTTCTAAATCATATTGAACTTCGCCTCTTAGAGGGTCGCATACAGTGACTGTACTTGAAATAGTATCATATCCTGTAAGCAGCATACAGTGTTCATATGTATTCCAATATACATCTTCACCATCAGGAGTTGTCCACGCCAAATATGAATCATGATATTGATTATATACAGTACCCCAAATAACTATAGGGTGACCGCTTGCAATTACAAGGAACAAATCCTCTTTAGTACTACCTGAAAGGTTTACAGGTTCAAGGGAACTATTTTGATCAGCTAAATATTCAGTTGCAGCCTTTACTATAACAGGAGAATAGCATCCATAACCATCTGAATAAGGATTGCCTATATATTTTTCAAAGAATGTATAATCTGTTCCATTTTCAAGCACGTAATCAAGATATGTATCTGCCATCATTTCTTTGTCCGCAGTGAATCCAAGATAGTTAAGTAGGCAAGTGAGCGATGTTATTTCACAGCCGGTAGGAAGTTCTGGATTTTGCATAAGAGGTTCAACATCCAATTGATAACTGTCTGGAAGTAAATTGACAGTTACAAGCGGTGCTTTTCCTGTTACTGTTGTTGCAGGTTCAGTAGGTATAGCATCCACTGCTGCTGCTTCTATTGAGTCTATAACTTCTTGTGAAGAATAAATTTCACTGTTCGTTGAAATATTAGAAACATCATCTGCAATAGATTCCAAAGGATTCATACTTCCGCAGCCTAAAAGTAGCGTTATACTTAAAGATAAGGCTATTAAAAACTTAAATTTATTCATAAACAATGACTCCTTGTAGTTCCTTGAAAGATAATAATTATTTTCATTATAGCATATTTCTTTATGTTTTGCAAAGACTTATTAGAGAATTTAGTAAACTTTTTGTATACACGCTGAAACTTTTCTTGAAATTGTGTAACCTTTTGTCATTGAGGTAAAATTAAATGCAAATTCGATGGTCAAATTGCCCGAAAAAGCTCATTTGATATTTTATAAAATGCTCAAAAAATTTTTTATATGCAATAAAATGTAAGAATGCTCTTGACCTCATATGGAAAAAGGTTTATAATAAGTAATATATAATAATTTTTTGCAGTTATTAAACTGAGTATTATGGAGTAAGTTATGGCTAAATTCTGTTGTAAGGTATGTGGTCAGCAGATTGACCAGATAGATG
This sequence comes from uncultured Ruminococcus sp., assembly GCA_937907215.1. Classification (GTDB taxonomy): domain Bacteria; phylum Bacillota; class Clostridia; order Oscillospirales; family Ruminococcaceae; genus Ruminococcus_C. The sequence continues at coordinate 35,177 of CALESG010000130.1, read as the reverse complement.
GTGCAGTTATAGCTACCTGCACTTCGTGTGGTTCAAGACAGGTGCTGCCTATATCTTTAAGCGATGAATATCTTAAATGTTATTTTGAACTTATTGTATTGCAGCAAAGCGGACAGTTTGAAGAAGCCGAAGAGCTTTTTGAACATTTGATTTTAGAAGGCGGAGTCGATGCGGCACTTCATTGGCTTGGTGTACTTATTGATTACAGGGCAGTATATAAAGCAGACAATGACGGAAAATATACTATTGTATGCGGAAAAGCCGATGAGATCAGTGTTCTTGAAAACGATGGATTTCAAAAGGTACTGAATTATGCAAGTCCGGCACAACGTGGTATTTTTGAAAAGGACGGCAGTATTCTTGAAAGTTCACGTTTAGAGCTGCTGGGCAAACATGATGTAGTAAGCAAAGCGGAACGTCCGCTTAACAGAGGATTTTTGTGCCTTGAAGACGGAGCGTGGGATGCTGCTATGGCACAGTTTGATCGTGTGCTTGCTGATGAGCCTGAAAATGCACTAGCCTATTTTGGAAAAATGATGGCAGAATTGCAGGTTAGACGTGAGTCGGAACTTTCGCATACGGGCATGCGTATTCTGGAAACGGAAAATTATAATAATGTTTTAAAGTATGGCAATGAACTTCTATGTGATAGATTAAGAAAATATCGTGATTCGGGAATATTATATCAGGCTGTTGAGCATATAAAATGTGCAGAAACTATTGATGATTGGAAACACGTGAAAAAACTTCTTATGGAAGTTTGTGGAAATGAACGTGCAAGAGAGTATCTCGCTCTTTGTGATAGAAAAATACGTGCTATTATGGTGCGTGAAGCTCAACTTGTAATGGGATGTCGTGAAGCAGTTAATCTTGGAATCACAACAGATACGCTTGGGACAAGAATGGTCAGTGCCAATTATTATTATGATTTCGATATGTCTGATAAAATATCAAATAAAGGGCAAAAGAAATTTAAGCCTATTTCAAGTCGTGTTGTTGCAATATTCGCATTGATCACACTGCTTGTTTTAGCAGTCGTAATTATTTTTTCATTTTTTATAAATAGCAATGATAATCAGGATCAGGGCAATAATCTTGAAGCAAATATTTCTGTATCGGATAATACGAAAACCATCGATACTTCAGAAATTGAAAAAACGCCTGGTGATATTGATTATGATTCAGATCACAATAAAGAATTTTGCGTTGCAGGAAATATGGCATTTACACTCAATGAAAATGGCAAAGTAGTAAATCTAAGTCAAATGAGTGATGCGGTTTCAAATACAGAAGAAACGAAAAATAATGGAGCAAGTTTTACTCTTAATTTATCTCCATATGAGTCTGATTATTTTACATGGAGCGATGTAGCAAATCTTTACAGCACTCCTAATGGTGAAATGCTTTTGGGTGTGATGGAAAACGGGACTGTATCATATGATATTTTTTCATCGTCAAATATGAATTATGAAACTGTATATAAGCCTGTATCTTCTTGGATGAATGTAAAGGAACTTATATGGGAAAGCGGTAATTTGCAAAATCCGATTTTGTTTGCAATAACTGATGACGGAAACATCTATGCATCTAATACTGAGGTGGAAAAGAATATCGTACAGGTGACTGATGTATTTAGAAGCCAAGGTTTTTCTATAGAAGCAATTAGTGCTGAAAATGGAATAATACATATTTTAATGACAAATGGTTCTTATCTCTCTATCAATTATAATAAACAATAAATAATTAAAAAAATTGGCTGTTGCAGAGATTTGAGCTGCAACAGCTTTTTTTACTATATGTTCTTTGAATTTACTCTAAAATGTGGTATAATAAATTAGAATGAAAATAAAATTGGAGGTATTTTTCTAAATGGTTAAACTATTCAAATATTTGCGTAACTATAAAAAAGAATGCATACTCGGTCCGCTTTTTAAAATGCTGGAAGCGATTTTTGAGTTATTTGTACCGCTTGTAGTTGCGTCTATTATTGACAATGGTATTGCCGATGGTGATAAAGGTTATATTGTGAGAATGTGTTTGCTTATGGCTGCACTCGGAGCCATTGGTCTTACAAATACTCTTTTTGCACAATATTTTGCAGCTAAGGCAGCTACGGGTTTTGCTGCTACACTTCGCCATGTGCTTTTATCTCATGTCCAGAAGCTTTCATATCAGGATATAAACAGCATAGGAAGCAGTACGCTTATCACACGTATGACAAGTGATATAAATCAGGTTCAAACCGGTACTAATCTTGCTATTCGTCTGCTGCTGCGTTCGCCGTTTATTGTGTTTGGTGCAATGATCATGGCTTTTACAGTTGATGTAAAAGGTGCTTTAGTATTTGCAGTAACGATTCCCGTTTTATCAGTAATAGTTTTTGGAATTATGCTTATAAGTATTCCTATGTTTAAGAAAGTTCAAAATAGTCTTGATCGTGGAATGAATTCAACAAGAGAAAATCTAAGCGGTGTACGTGTTATACGTGCATTTGGTCAGGAACAAGCAGAAATAGATAGTTTTGAAAAGGAAGCGGAATCACTTACATCAATGCAAAAAACAGTGGGAAGAGTATCTGCCTTGATGAATCCGCTTACTTATGTGGTAATAAATCTTGCAGTAATTGCACTTATATGGACTGGTGCAATAAGAGTTGAGGCAGGACTTTTAACACAGGGTGCAGTAGTTGCACTTTATAATTATATGTCACAGATTTTAGTAGAGCTTATAAAGCTTGCAAATTTAATAATAAATCTTACAAAGACAGCTGCCTGCGGAAATCGTTTGCAGGCAATTTTGGAAATAGAGCCGTCACAAAAATTTGCTGCCGATGAAGATAAAGTGAAGATAGAAAAACCTTCTGCTGTAACTTTTGAAAATGTAACATTTACTTATGATGGTGCATCCTTGCCGTCATTGTCAAACATTTCATTTACAGCTGAAAAGGGTGATATAATAGGCATAATAGGAAGTACCGGCTCAGGTAAATCAACTCTTGTAAATCTTATACCAAGATTTTATGATGCAAACAATGGAAAAATTACTGTAGGCGGTGTTGATGTAAAGGATTATCCAAAAAAGCAGCTGCGTGAATGCTTCGGCGTAGTTTCTCAAAAATCCGAACTCATGACCGGAACTATAAGGGACAATCTTCTTTGGGGTAAGAATAACGCTGATGACGAAGAATTAAATGAAGCATTAAAAGCAGCACAGGCACTTGATGTTGTACAGTCTAAGTCAAAAGGATTGGATGAATTGATAACAGAAGGCGGAAGAAACCTTTCAGGCGGACAAAAGCAAAGACTTTGTATAGCACGTGCATTAGTCAGAGAGCCTGATATTCTAATTCTTGATGACAGTGCGTCTGCTCTTGATTATGGTACGGAAGCATCGCTTAGGGTAGCACTTAGATCATTGCCCTTTAAACCTACTATATTTATAGTATCACAAAGAACAGTATCTATAAAAGATGCTGATAAGATCCTTGTGCTTGATGATGGAAAACTCGTAGGTGTTGGAACTCACAATGAACTTTTGAAAAGCTGTTTAGTTTATAGGGAAATTTATAATTCACAGCAGATAATGGAGGCGGATTGCAATGAAGCGTAATAAAAAAGATTTTCAGCTAAAAACATTTGTTAAAGTCCTGCATTACATTTCAAGATATAAAATATGGCTTATAATAACTCTTATAATGGCTGTACTTGTAACTGCACTTACTCTTTACGTTCCTATTTTAGTGGGCAGAGCAATTGATAATATTATAGAACCCGGCAAAGTAGCTTTTGATAATATTTTTAGAATACTTCTTACTGTTGGAATTTCTGTTGCTATAACATCGCTTTCACAATGGCTTATGAATATGATAAATAATAAGATCGCTTGTGAGGTTGTTCGTGATATGAGAGAAGAGGCATTTAAAAAAGTACAGAAACTGCCATTTGGCTATCTTGATTCTCACCCAGCAGGTGAAACAGTAAGCCGTATTATTACAGATGTAGATGTTTTGTCTGATGGTTTGCTTTTAGGATTTACACAGCTTTTCACAGGTGTTTTGACTATAATAGGAACGCTTTTGTTTATGCTTTATATAAATGTATGGATAACTCTTGTTGTTGTTATAATGACACCGCTTTCATTGATCGCAGCAAGCTTTATTGCTAAAAGAACATATGCAATGTTTCATGAGCAGTCTGAAACAAGAGCGGAGCAGACAGCTCTTATAAATGAAGCTATAAATGGTGAAAAAACGGTTCAGGCATTTGGACAAGAAGATAATATTCTTTCAAAGTTTGATGAGATAAATGAACGTCTTGAAAAGAGTTCTCTTAAAGCAACATTTTTCTCTTCTCTTACAAATCCTGTAACACGTTTTGTAAATGCACTTGTATATGCAGCAGTTGCCCTTACCGGAGCGATTGCAGCTGTCAGCGGCAATATAACGGTAGGAGGACTTTCATGTTTTCTCAGCTATGCCAATCAATATACAAAGCCGTTTAATGAAATATCAGGAGTTATAGCCGAACTGCAAAATGCACTTGCTTGTGCTGAGAGAATACTTGCACTTATTGAAGAAGAACCTGAAATACCTGATAATGATAACGCTCTTAATGAAGTACCACAGGGTGATATAGAATTTAAAAATGTAGATTTTTCCTATGTACCAGACAGACCGCTTATAACTAACTGTAATTTTAAAGTTAAACGTGGACAGCGTGTTGCTATAGTTGGAAAAACTGGATGCGGAAAGACAACACTCATCAATTTGCTTATGCGTTTTTATGATGTGCAAAGCGGTGAGATATGTATGTGTGGTATTGATATAAAAAATATTACAAGAGAAGCACTTCGTGATCATGTAGGAATGGTATTGCAGGAAACATGGCTGAAAAGCGGTACAATACGAGAAAATATACTCATGGCAAAACCTGATGCTACAGATGAAGAAATAATAAATGCTGCGAAGCAGGCTCATGCACATGGTTTTATAAATCGATTGCCAAATGGATATGATACGGTTATAGGTGCAGCAAGTCTTTCTGAAGGTCAAAGACAGCTCCTCTGCATAACAAGACTTATGCTTAGTCCACCGCCAGTGCTTATACTTGATGAAGCTACATCTTCTATAGATACAAGAACTGAAATAAAAATACAGTCTGCTTTTGCCAAGCTTATGGAAGGCAGAACAAGTTTTATTGTAGCACACAGATTGTCAACTATACAGAATGCAGATCTTATTCTTGTTATGGATAAAGGCAGTATTATAGAGATGGGAACTCATATTGAACTTATAAAAAAGGGCGGAGTTTATGCTTCTTTAAGTGCCGCTATGGGTGGATAACTTTAAAAATATTCAATAAAATTATAGATGAAACTTGGTTGGAATATATCGGCACCGTGGTAATTTGCCTTTTTTAATCTATTGACAATAACTGAAAATTATGATATAATGTAAAAAAGCGTTGATGAGAAGAAGTAACAATACAGCGGGCGGCAAAGAGAGGTTCTGGTTGGTGAAAAGAACAGCGCCGCATTGTGAAATACATCTCGGAGTAGGTTTTTTGAAATAGCAGTAGGAAAACACGGGTACGCCCGTTAAAGCGTCTTGAGGTCAGATGAATTTATAAAATGCATGAGATGCAATTTTCATCTGATAAACTGAGGTGGTACCACGGTGAAAATCATCGTCCTCTGGCTGTATATAATTACGCCGGAGGTTTTTTTATTTTCCGGCAAAAAATGAAAGGATGAAAACACAATGACATTTTTTGAAGAACTGAAAAGAAGAGGTCTGGTTGCACAGACTACACATGAAGAAAAAATTGAAGATCTTATTAACAATAAGAAAGTTGCTTTTTATATTGGTTTTGATGCAACAGCAGACAGCCTGCATGTTGGTCACTTTATTCAGCTTATACTTATGAAGCATATGCAGATGCATGGACACAAACCGATCGCACTTCTTGGTACTGCCACTGCAATGATAGGTGATCCTACTGGAAAAACTGATATGCGTAGAATGATGACTGTTGAAGAAATAGATCATAACGCTGAATGTTTCCGCAATCAGATGTCACGCTTTATCGATTTTTCTGATGGCAAAGCAGAAGTAGTAAAAAATGGCGATTGGCTTCGCAATATGAACTATATTACATTTATGCGTGATATTGGTAAATATTTTTCTGTAAATCAGATGCTCACTGCTGAATGCTTTAAGTCACGTCTTGAAGGAAAGGGATTATCTTTCCTTGAATTTAATTATATGCTTCTCCAGAGTTACGACTTTCTCCATCTGTACAATAATTATGATTGTGTTCTTGAGCTTGGAGGAAATGACCAGTGGAGCAATATGCTTGGTGGTGTTGATCTTGTCCGCCGTGTTGAAGGCAAGGAAGTTTATGCTATGACATCATCATTGCTGCTTACAAAAGACGGCAGAAAAATGGGAAAAACTGAAAATGGTGCGTTGTGGCTTGATAAAGAAAAGTGTTCTGTTTATGATTTTTATCAGTACTGGCGTAATGTTTCTGATGACGATGTTATCAATTGCCTGAAACTTCTTACATTTATTCCAATCGAAGAAATTGAAGAAATGGAACGCACACTTGAAGGTCAGGAACTTAATAAAGCAAAAGAGATTCTGGCATATAATCTTACCGAGATGGTTCACGGTAAAGAAGAAGCTGAAAAGGTACACGCAGCTGCAAAGGCAGTGTTTAGCGGTGCAGGTTCAGATGATAATATGCCAACTACAACTATTTCAGCTGATGAGCTTGAAAATGGCGGCATAGGAATTCTTAATTTAATGGTTAAGGCAGGACTTGCAGCATCTAATGGAGAAGCAAGACGTCTGGTTCAGCAGGGTGGAGTATCTGTAAATGATGTTAAGATCACAGATCCTAAGACTATTATAAATATTGATGGAAGAACTATTATTAAAAAGGGTAAAAAAGTATTCCATAAAGTTGTTATAGGCTGATAAATTTTATATTTTGTATATAATTAAATAGTATTAAATAAATAAATAAGCTTAATGATATATATAAAGGAAGAGCAATATGTTGAAAATCACATTAAAAATTGAAGGCATGATGTGTGGTATGTGCGAAGCTCACACAAATGAAGCGATTCAAAATGCTTGGAAAGTAAAAAAAGTAACTTCATCTCATAAGGATGATCATACTATAATCATTACAGAAAATGATATATCAGATGAAGAACTTGCAAAAGTTATAGAAAAGGCAGGATACAAGCTTATTTCTGTAACAAGAGAACCTTATGAGAAAAAAGGACTTTTCTCAAAATTAAAATAAAATATATAAATTAAATATTGCACCTCCAAAGTTAAATATTCTTGGAGGTGCATATTTTCTTAAAATTTGATTAAATAACCCAAAAACAAGACTTATAAACCAAAAAGAACAGGCTGTTGCAGAAATTTGAGTGGCAACAGCCTGTTTGTTATTTTGTTTGTTGTTTTTATTTCATTTCAGCAGCATCAAGCAGTCTATCATAGAAATCATATATGCCTTCTCTTGCAGTGAAATTCTTTTTAATTACAGTGAAGTTTTGATATTTGCCGTTCATAAATACAGCATAATTTTCATCGTCAACTTTATAAAAATCAAATGCAGATTTTGTGCCGTCTTTTTTTACATATGTAATAGTTATTTCAGGATCTGCATTTTTGTCAACTGGACACTCAAGAATGAAGTCATCATATTGAAGTGCAGTAAGCTTATTATAGAAATTATTCAAAGCTTCTACAGTATCATCTTTTAATGATTTGCCATTGAGAGTATATTTGCTGTTTTCTTCATCAAGTGTAATCTCAGCGTTGCTGCGATCTTTCCATTCTATATTTACTTTATCTACATCAGAATCAGGTCCGCTGTACACCGTCTTGGTAACGAATGTGTCTGCTGCATCTTGTAGAAATGTGGTATAATTTGATTGCATATAGAATATCTGTCCGGTTTCTTTGCATATAAGTGTTACAAATGAAGTTCCGTCAACGTCATAATCTTGAGCAAGCAGAGTGGTCGATTCGCCATTTTTTTGAGTAAATGTAAAAATATAATCCGGATCATCGAATCCATAATCTTTATATTTATCTTCTGTTACATTTTCATCTCCAAATTTGTCAACGATCATTTGACGAATAGTTGTAAGCAGATTATTAACATTTGCAGTATTTACACGGTCAGCTAATGCTACAGGTTCTTTCATTTCCCATATATTCTGGCTGTTCATTTGCAGGTCGTAAATAAGTTTGCCATGTGCTTCAAGTGATACGCTGTCTATTTCAGAATCGCTGTTTCTAAGAATATATATGCTTTTAAGTGAATTCTTATTGGCACATATATAATCAGCATAATCACTTGATACGCCATATACATTATCTCTGCCATCAATTGTAACGTAATAGAAGTCGCCAGTAGCACTAACATTACCTACATTTATAACATTAGTAGTATCATTTGTGTAAAGAGTAATAACATTTTCAGGGTCGCTTAAGCCATAATCAGCAAGGTTTGCTTCTGATAAAGGACAAATTATATCTTCTGCTGTGAGAGTAGAAAGCTGAGATGCAAGACTATTTAGAAAGTATGTGTTTATCTCAAAATCAAGTTTATTTTCAAGTTCCCACTTTCCATCATCATTAAGATAAGCAGAATAAGTATTATCAGAAGTTTCGATGTTTATTTTATTTATATCATTAGAATTAAGTGATATAAGTATTTTTTCTTGTTCGGTACGAGCTTTTTCTTCTTTTTGCTTTGTTTCCATATTGCTTACAAGCAGAAGAACACCGGCAGTTATACCAACAAGTAAAATCAATGTCAAAATAAGAATAAGTTGTTTTTTCATAGTATTTATCCTCTTTTAAGAGTGGCGGCGTTTAAGCCAGATTCCCACACCAACTGTCATAATTACAATAGGAAGAGCAATGAATATAAATATTAACATTTCAGCAGTGGATTTTGATACACTAAGATAATCCGTAGCTGAACTTTTATCGCTTATTCCCATATCCAGATTTTGATCAGCCATCCATGTTATAGATGCAAGATATACATAATAAGATGAAAGATAAGAAACATCATTTATATGTTCATCGTCAATAAATTCCGCATTGCCGAAAAGTGTTATTTTAGAATTGTTTCTGCTCTTGTCTTCTGAATAAACTGCAAGAGGAAGTTCATATCCTTCGATTGCATCAGTGTCGTATGTACCGCCAAAAGGCTCACCAACAGCTGTATCATTTGAACTGATAAGAACGCCGGTTTCAACAGAGTTGGCATTTTTATTATCTATATCTATATTAAATGAACGTGACTTTGGCATATATGTATAGAAATTTGAATCTATAAGTGATTGCATATCTGCATATAAACCGGATGATTCCTCTTGTTCTACCAGATTGCAGAGTATTGTTGTATCATCACCGGATATATGATTATTGCTGTCTGTTTCACTTACAAAGTCATAATCGATTTTAAGGCAGAATGAATCCAAAAGCTTTTGAATGTTATTGTAATCGAATTCTCCGCCATTAGGAGGAAGCATTATAGAAATATTACCGCCATTATCAAGGAATTTAGATAGTTTATCATATTCCATAGTGGTTATATCACTTGACGGCGCAGCAATAACGATTATTTTAGCATTATCTGGAACAGATTCTGTTTCAGAAAGATTCAGCGGCATAGTATGATAGTTTTTGCTTTTCATGAGTGAAGATATGCCGTCAAAATTATCCTGCATAGATTTTTCACCATGACCTGTTAGGAAATAAATAGTTGGTGTAAAACCGTCAACTACAGCTTGAATATTACTTGTGATAACATTTTCGCCTGTAAAGAATTCTTCGCTTTCTGTAATATTTCCGTTGTTGTCGTAGTTGTTTTTTGTATTATACATACTAATACCGTTTATATGACGTTTATTATCACCGCATACAACTACAATATCACCTTTATTTAATGTATAAGTATTGTCCGGATTTATCTTTTCCAACATTTCTTCGTTTTTATTTGGATCGAAGTCAATCAGATTTATTGAATTATGTTTATCATACTCAATGAGTGCACGATAAAGCGAACGTGTTTTACTGTCATTTTCAATATCATTCATTTCCATAAGAAAGTACATATCAATATTTGTACCATCACTGTCAAGCTTATCAAGATATTCTGTTGAGGTCTTGCTAAGGCTAAAAAGCTTTTGAACAGAAACGTCAATATTAAAATCCAGTTTTGCTACTACTATATTTACGATGATCGCAATTGTAAGAATAAGGATTGCAATTATCCATGCAAAACTGGTAAAAATCTTGTTTTTTGTATTTCGGATTTTTGCCATTTTTAATTACCTCCGGCGAGTTTAATGCTTGTCAGTCCGTTAACTGCGGCTGAAGCGTCTTTTTTCAATTGAAATAATAGTCCAGAGCAGGAATACAACTATCTCTGTTATATAGCTTACAAGGTCTGACAGCTGGCAGAAACCCTGAGTGAAATTTTCAAACTTAGCCTGATTGGAGAACCAATACAGAACATCTGAAATAACCGGAATAGATGCAATATAACTTGAACCGAGCATAAGTTCCATAAAGAAAAGTATAAGTGATACTGCAACAGAAAGCAGCATTGCTATACCAGGTGTTGCTACAAATGATGAAACCATCAGTCCCAGAGCAATATAAGCAAGACCGTAAAGCAAGTATCCTATATAGCTTGCAATGAGATTAGGCATTACAACATAACCGTAAATTGACGCTATTATTGGGTAAATGAATGAAATTATCATTGCCAATATGAGTACAGTTGCAACAGCCAGGAACTTTGCCATAACAATTTTTGTTACCGAAAGAGGACTTGAAAGCAGAAGTACTTCAGTTCCATTTTTTCGTTCTTCTGCAAATGCTTTCATTGTAAGGATAGGTATAAGCAAGATCGTTGTGAATAATATATTATAATAGAAGAAATATGAAAAACTAAACTCAATTTGTGTACTTGCTGCGGTATAGATCCACCATACAAAGAAGCCTGAAAAAATAAGTGTTACAAGACCTATAAAGACATAGGCAATGGGCGAGAAAAAGTAGCCCTGAAGTTCCTTTTTATAAAGTGAAAACATAGCTTAAACCTCCTCACTCTTATTGTCATCGTCATCTAAAGCAGATTCAGAATCTTTATTTTCCTGTGTTTCATCAGTCATTTCATCAAGAAGATCTTTTAAAGATTTCTTTTTGCCGGCAGGTTGATTTACCAATTTTACAAATACCTGCTCCAGACTCTTACGTTCTTCAGAAACTTCCAGTACATCAAGCTTATTTACAAGAAGTGCTGACAGAAGAGGATTTCTAACATCAAGACTTGAGATCTCGACATCATATGTATAAATTCCTGTTTTTACAAATGTAATATTAGATACATTTACAACACCTTCAACGCCTCTTGCGACACGTACTGTATCACGTGAACTACCTTGTACCTTAAGTTTAAGGACAGTGTTTGCGCTAGATGAATCTTCAAGATTTTCAATTGTATCAATAGCTTGGATTTCTCCATGACTAATTATAACTACACGGTCGCATACTGCACTTATTTCCGAAAGAATATGAGAACTTAAGATTACAGAGTGATCACGTTTTAGGTCAGTTATAAGGTCACGCACTTCAATGAGCTGAGATGGGTCAAGACCTACTGTAGGTTCGTCCAAAACAATTACTTTAGGATCGCCTATAAGTGCTTGAGCAAATCCTACACGCTGGCGGTAACCTTTTGAAAGATTTCCGATAAGACGTTTGCTAACGTCCAATATGTTAAGCCTGCGCATAACACGTTCAACATGAGATCTTCTCTTTGATGCAGGAATACCTCTTAGACCTGCAACGAACATCAGATACTCATTGACTTTCATATCAACATAAACGGGTGGTATTTCGGGCAAAAAACCGATACAGCGTTTTGCTTTAACTGGATCTGTTTCGATATTATAGCCATTTATTGTAACCGTACCGCTCGTTGATGGGATAACTCCGCACATAATATTAAGAGTAGTGGATTTTCCGGCACCATTTGGTCCAAGGAAACCTAGGATTTCATTGTCATTGATGGTGAAGCTTACGTCCTTTACAGCAGCTTTGCTGCCATAATATTTGGTTAGATGTTTGATTTCAACCATAAAAATCTCCTTTCCGCTTATATTTAAGCAGTTACCTTTATTATCGCAAAATAATATATATCAGTGATTAAACAAATGTAACTATTATATGAACTGAAGAAAAAAACTATAAACTAAATAATTTTAATTGATAAAATATGGGTAAACTGATAAAACAGCAAAACATATACATTATAATAGATACTTGTGAGAATATAATGGAAAATATGTGCTGGAAATGAAAAAAAGCATTTTTCACTTAAATAAATGTATTAAATGAAAATATCTGTGGTGAAAATGCACAAATAATAAAGGCCGAATATGTGAAAGGCTACAAAAAAGGCGACTTTAACTAAGATGTTAGTGTGTTTGGGTTGACAAAAAATGTGAAGTAGTATATAATTTAGATATGAAAGAGTGCATATTGTGTGTGCCTTTTGTGAAAAAACATACATAATGGTAGTCACTCATTGGCTGCGTACTATTATATAATAATAAGATAACAGTCAGTATTTCCATTAAAAACTTAATTTATATTTAATGAGAGGGGAATTTTTCAATGCAAATGAAAAAAAGTAAAGCTTTTCTGGCCGCTTTTCTTGCTGTTGCATCAACATGCACAACAATTATGCCTACAGTAGCATCTGCAGCAGTTGCTAACGGCGAAGATCCGGACGGAAGAACAAAAGCTGAAGCATATGGTGACAAAACTTATGCACAGCGTTTCATGTCACTTTATGATGACGTAATTACAAACGGTGTTGAGAACGGCTATATGTCTTCTACATCTACTGTAAGCGGTGGTCTTGGTGTTCCTTACCACTCAGCAGAAGAACTTTGTATCGAGGCTCCTGACTATGGTCACGAAACAACATCTGAAGCTATGTCTTACTTGGTATGGGTTGCTGCAATGCGTGATAACATTGTAAACGCAGCTAAGAGCGGCGAAGTAACAGTTAAGGGCGAAAAGGACGCTTCTACAGAAGAAGTTGGCGATACAGCTAAAGCTTGGAAGACAATGGAAGCTACATTGGTTCCTAATGCACAGGGCAGAATTATGACAATGGGCGATCAGCTTAGCGCTACATATTCTGATGAGTGGGAACAGATTGAAATGTACCCAACTGGCATGGATGGCGGCGTTACAGGCAAAAACCCAATTCACAGTCTTTTCTGCAACGCATATGGCAGCGATCAGGGTCTTTATCTTATGAACTGGCTGGCTGACGTTGATGACTGGTATGGTTTTGGCAGTGGCGTAGGTCAGTATAAGCAGAAGAACGTAAGTGGCAACTTTACACTTATCAACAGCTTCCAGCGTGGTGAACAGGAATCTTGTTGGGAAACAATTCCACATGCATCTGTTGAAACACTTTCATTCGGTGTTCCTGGAAACGGTATGAAGGCATTCTTCAATACTGAAGATAAGGTTGCTGCTCAGTTTGCATATACAAATGCTCCTGACGCAGAAGACCGTGCAATTCAGGCTGTATACGCTGCAAATCGTTGGGGCGTAGGCGATCAGTCTGTTGATTCTAAATGGGGCGGCAGCCAGAAGCTTTCTGCTCTTGCAGGTAAGATGGGTGACGAATGCCGTAACAATATGTACGATAAATATTATATTCAGCTTGGTGCTCAGAATAAGAACGCCGGCGGCGGTTCTGACAATGGTAAACATTATCTGATGAACTGGTATACATCATGGGGCGGAGCTCTTGATGGCGGCTGGGCTTGGCAGATCGGTGCTTCTCACTGTCACGAATTCTATCAGAACCCACTCGCAGCTTATGCTCTTATCAATGATAAGGATCTTAATGCTGGTATGAAGGCACAGGGTGCTACACAGGATTATGAAGAATCTCTTCAGAAGCAGATGGAACTCTATCTCTGGCTTATGTCTAAGGATGGTCCGATCGCCGGTGGTTGTACAAACTCATGGGCAGGTCGTTATGAGAAGTATCCAGCTGGTCAGGCAACATTTAACAAGATGGCTTATCTGGAACACCCGGTATATGCTGACCCAGGTTCTAACCACTGGATTGGTAACCAGGGGTGGGCAGTTCAGCGTCTTGCAGAACTTTATTATATTGTTAAGAATGGCGGAGCAGCAAGCAACGTTAATATCGGCGGCTTGAACCTCGAACAGTCTCTTGAAAAGGTTCTTGACAGATGGGTAGGTTGGTTCCTCGATAACACAATTCTTGGTAAAGCTAATGCTACTAAGACATTTAGTAAAAAGAATGCGGCATACGATACTACTGAAACTGAGTTTGAAGTTCCAGACCTTTCTCAGGGCGTTAAAGATGATGGTACTTCTTATTCTATCCCTGCATCACTCATTTGGAGTGGTCAGCCAGAAGACTGGAATGGTTCATATCAGGAAAATAACAACCTGACTTGCACTATCGTAGGTTATGGTGATGGCGATATCGGATGCGTATCTTCACTTGCTAATACTCTTATCTATTATGCAAAGGCAAGAGGTATCACAGCTGCTGATCTCTCAAAGGGCGAAGAGTCTTATAAGGCAAATCAGGGTACAAAGAGCAGCGAAGCTGATTATCCGGCACAGGCTCTGTATCTTGCTAAGCAGCTCATTGACCGTCAGTGGACAAGAGCACGTGATGACAGAGGCCTTTCTCTTAAGGATCACAACACAAATCTCCCAAGAATGTGGGAAACAAAGCTTGTTCTTCCTAATGGACAGCGCCAGAACGGTCAGGGTCAAGTTCTTGATGCTAATCGTTACACAGGTAAGATGCCTAATGGTGATACTATTAAGGATGGCGTATCATTCTATGATATTCGTTCTAACTATAAGGATTGTGAGATGTATCAGAAGGCTAAGGCTGAGTATGATGCTACTGGCAACACAGATAATTATTACTTCAAGCTCCACAGATTCTGGCATGAAGGCGATGCTCTGATGGCTCTTGGTACTATGTTCGAGCTGTATCCAGATCTCACTCCAGATGGTAAATCAGACATTGAGGATGATCTTAAGGTTGATAAGGATAAGATCACTGTTAAGGTTGATGAAACTGATACTATTAAGCCTAATAAGGATGGCTGTACATTTGAATCAGCAGATTCTTCTATCGCTACTGTTGATAAGGACGGTACTGTAACAGGTGTTGCTGAAGGTACTACAACTATCACTGTAACAGATCAGGACGGAAACAAGGTAGATGTAACTGTAACTGTAACTGAAGAAGACTTTAATGATCTTATCGGTGACTGCAATCTCGATGGAAATATTTCTATGATCGACCTTGTATACCTGAACAAGTACATTGCATCTTCTATGACATTCAATAAGCAGCAGGAAAGAAACGCTCAGTGCTTTACTGACGGTACAATCGATGCTAAGGACTCAACAGCTCTTATGCAGCGTCTTGCTGAACAGATTAAAGAACTTCCTGTTAGTGAATAATTTGAAATTATAAAGTAAATGTTTTAATTTCATTTATAAAGGCAGTACGATTTATTCGTACTGCCTTTTTGTATTAAGTACTAAATTGCTGCTATATATTGATACAGAAAATATTTAAAATCTACTATTGATTTTTAATGTGAAAGATGGTATAATGAAATGTATATGTATTATATATCGGAAGGATTGATATATTTTGATAAAAAGTATGACAGGATTTGGCAGGTCAAGTCTTGCTCTTGAAAATATGGATGTAATCGTTGAACTACGGTCGGTTAATCATAGATTCCTTGAAACATCTGTTAGATTGCCACATATTTATAGTTATTTGGAAGATAAACTAAAAAAACAAGTTCAGCAAAAAATCGCAAGAGGAAAAGTTGATATTGTACTTACAATCCAGCATCACGGTTTGAATGATGTAAAAGTTGAAGTAAATGACGATTTAGCATTAGCTTATGTAAATGCATTGCGTAATGCCAATGAACGTATTGGACTTAATGATGATCTTGCACTTTCTTCTCTTATACGTTTTTCAGATATATTTTCTCTCAAAAAAGTTCAGCTTGATGAGGAAGCTCTTTGGGCAGCAGTTTTACCGGTAGTTAAAGATGCTTTGGATAAGTTTCTTGAAATGCGTATAATTGAGGGAGAAAAACTTTGCAGTGATCTTAAAAATCGATTGGCTTCTTTGAAAAAAATGCTTGATCAGGTTGAAAAATATGCTCCTGAAACAGCTAAAAGATATTATAATAAGCTTTATTCAAAACTTTCTGAATTGCTTTCAGAAAGAGATATTGAAGAGTCAAGAATTACTACAGAAGCTGCGATTTTTGCTGACCGTATTGCTATAGATGAAGAAACAGTACGTCTTGCAAGTCATATTGAACAATTCAATTCACTTATTGATTCAAATGAACCTATAGGAAGAAAGCTTGATTTTCTTGTTCAGGAAATGAATCGTGAAGTAAATACAATGGGTTCAAAGGCACAAGACCTTGCTGTAACTCGTCTTGTAGTGGATATGAAGTCGGAAATTGAGAAATTACGTGAGCAGATTCAAAATATAGAATAGAGGTGAAAATTATGAGAAAAGGATTGCTTATTGTTGTGTCAGGACCATCTGGATGCGGTAAAGGAACCGTTCTTGGAGAAATCAAGGATAAGTTAGGTTTGTGTTATTCTGTTTCTGCAACCACACGTGCTATTCGTGAAGGTGAAGTCGATGGAGTAAATTATCATTACTTGCAAAAAAGCCAATTTGAAAAGCTTATCGATGAAGATAAAGTTTTGGAATATACTACATATTGCGGCAATTATTATGGAACACTTCGTGAAGAAGTGGAAAACAGACTCGTTCAGGGACAAGATGTTCTTCTTGAGATAGAAGTTGTTGGCGGTGAAAATATAAAGCGTTTATGTCCTGATGCTGTTTTAATTTTCATTGCTCCACCGTCTATTCATGAACTTGAAAGACGATTGAGAAAGCGTGCTACTGAAACTGAAGAGGTCATTGCAGAACGTGTTTCTCAGGCGGAACGTGAGATAAAATGTGCAAAGAATTATGATTATATAATAATAAACGGAGAGCTTGAAAAAGCTGTCAGTGATGTTTCATCTGTTATAACAGCAGAAAAAATTTCTGCTCAAAATAAAGAAAAAATTATAGTTGAGGTGCTTAATTCATGAATATGCTCAGACCATCAATGAATCAGTTAATATCAAAGAATGAGAGTGGATATTCTTTGGTAGTAGGCGTTGCAAAGCGTGCAAGAGAAGTTGCTGATGAACTTTACGAAAAAGGTGAAGTTTTAAAGGAAAAGCCGGTAAAAACAGCGGTTGAAGAACTTGCAGCAGGCAAATATCGTATTGTAGAGGATAAATCTAATCTTTGATTAAAGAAAAGAGGCGTGTGTGATGAATACCTATTGGAAGGTTTCTGTTGCTGTATGGGATACAGCATATTCCTTTGACCAGCTGTTCACATACACGTCTTTTGAAAATGTAAAAATAGGCTGCCGTGTTGCAGTTCCATTTGGCTGGAATAATTCAAAAAGAGTTGGAATGGTGCTTGGCGTAGAAGAAACAAGTGAACCTCTTGATAGTCATATCAAGCCGATTATTTTTGTTATGGATAATGAGTCGCTTTTGAATGAAGAGCAGATTGAGCTTATTTTTTGGCTTAAGGAAATGACATTCTGCACGTATTCAGATGCTATAAGAACAATTCTGCCTGCTGGTATGCAGGTTCAGATTTTTCAGAAGGCGGAACTTATGCCAGTGCCTGAAAATATTTCTCTTAATGATGCGGAGAAAAGTCTTGTAGAATTTCTTAAATCTTCCAAAAGTCAAAGAAGTTTTGACAGACTTTTGCATTCCGAGGGAAATGAAGAGAAACAGAATGTGATCAATTCGCTTTTTAAAAAAAATGTGCTTGTTATGACCGACTATGCAAAACAAAGAATCAGTGATTCCGGTATAAAAATGCTGCGTCTTAAAGAAGACTATAAAACGGTACAGATCGAATGTCGTATAACAGCAAAACAGAAAAGGCTTGTAGAGCTGTTAGAGGAACAATCGTCAATTTCTGAAAAAGAAGCTTGTTATCTTTGTGGTATAACCTCTGCGGTAGTATCAGGAGCTGTAAAATCTGGTATTGTTGAGCGTTATATTGGTGAAGTCTTTCGTGATGTTCCAAACACTAAAAAAACTCGTGATGCGGGTGATATTAAGCTTTCAGAGGAGCAGCAGAATGTATTTGAAAAAGTATTGTCTGCTGCAAATGAGAAAAAACCACATTGCTTTTTACTCCACGGAGTTACAGGCAGCGGAAAAACAAGTGTCTTTTTAAAGCTCATTCATGAAACTATAAAAATGGGACGTCAGGTTATAATGCTTGTACCAGAAATTGCACTTACGCCGCAGATCGTCAGCGAATTTTGCAGTATGTTTGGTTCAGAAGTAACTGTTATACATAGTGAACTTTCATTGGGACAAAGGGCAGATGCTTATAAAAGAATTAAAAAGGGTGATGTAAAAATTGTAATTGGTACAAGAAGTGCAGTTTTTGCACCTATGGAAAATCTAGGTTTGATAATAATTGATGAAGAGGGCGAAAGGGCATATAAATCCGATAGTTCTCCAAGGTATCATGCTATAGATGTTGCAAAAAAACGATGTCGTACAAATAATTGTATATTACTTTTAGCATCTGCAACTCCATCAGTTGAAAGTTATTATTACGCTAAAAAGGGCATATACACTCTTTTGGAAATGAAGAAGAGATATGCTGATATGCCATTGCCAACGGTGACGGTAGTTGATATGAATGAAGAACGTCTTTTGGGAAATGATACTGAATTCAGCGATGAACTTATGATAGCCCTTAAAGAGAACCTTGCTGCTGGTCAGCAGTCTATATTGCTTTTAAACAGAAGAGGCTATCATACTATTATAAGCTGTTGCGATTGCAATAAGCCTGTATATTGTCCGAATTGCAGTGTTCCTATGACATATCATAAAGTCAATAATAGTCTTATGTGTCATTACTGCGGACATACTCAGGAAATGCCTGAAAGCTGCAGTTTTTGCACCGGAAAACGTTTTAAGAAAATGGGATTTGGTACACAAACTTTAGAAGAATCTCTTGAAAAGATATTTCCAGATGCAAGAATTCTTCGTATGGACGCTGATACCACAATGTCACGTTATGCATATGAGCAAAAGTTTTCTGCATTTGCACGTGGCGAATATGACATAATGGCAGGCACTCAGATGATAGGTAAGGGACTTAATTTTCCAAATGTCACTCTTGTCGGTGTTTTATCTGTTGATAAGGCATTATTTGCAGGAGATTTTAGAAGTTATGAAAGAACATTTTCTCTTATAACTCAGGTTGTTGGCAGAGGCGGCAGAGGAGAGAAAAAGGGCAGAGCTATTTTACAAACATTTATGCCGGAACATTATGTTCTAAAGCTTGCGGCAAAACAAGATTATGAAAGCTTTTATCGTGAGGAAATAACACTTAGAAGAACTCTTGTTTATCCTCCGATATGTGATATATGTGTAATGGGCTTTTTAGGTGTGGTTGAAGAACAAGTTGCAGCAGCTGCGGATTATGCTGCACAATGCATAAGAGAAATTGTTCGCCAGACAGGTTTTAATAAGCCGCTTAGAGCTTTAGGACCCATGCCGTTTTCTTATGGAAAAATTGGCGGCAAATATCGCTATCGTATTATACTTAAGTGTAAAAATACAAAAGAATATCGTGATTTTATACGTGAAATACTCAAAGCGGTGTATGCACGAAAAGAATTTTCAAAAATACATATTTATGCTGATATGAATGGTGATATTGGTTTATAAGCATAATATAATAAATGGAGGAGCATTATGGCAATTAGAAGAATAGTAAAAGAAGGAGATCCGATTCTCCGAAGTGTATGTAAGCCGGTAGAAGTCTTTGATGAAAAGCTTCATGAACTGCTTGATGATATGCATGAAACTTTGAAAAAGGCTGAAGGAGTTGGACTTGCAGCACCGCAGGTAGGTTATTGCAGAAGATTTTTTATAATGGATCTTGGCGGAGATGAAATGATCGAAGTAATAAATCCAAAAATTATTAAGACAAGCGGCAGACAAAAGGTAGTAGAAGGCTGCTTATCATGTCCTAATAAATGGGGTCATGTAATACGTCCAAAGAAGTGTAAATTTCAGGCACAGGATCGTTATGGCGAGTGGTATGAAATGACTCTTACTGATTTGGGTGCACAGTGTGTTTGTCATGAGAATGACCATCTTGACGGTAAGCTTTTTGTTGATTTAGTAGAAAGATTTTTAACACCGGAGGAAATGGAATAAAAATGAAGATAGTATTTATGGGTACGCCGGATTTTGCAGTTCCATGTTTGCGTAATCTGGCTGAAAGTGAATATGAAATAGCTGCGGTATTTACACAGCCTGACAAGCCAAAGGGAAGAGGATATAAAATGATACCAACTCCTGTAAAGTCTGCTTCTCTTGAATATGACATACCGGTGTATCAGCCGCTTTCACTTAGAAAAGGCGATGATGCATCAAATGCACTGGAAATGCTTAGAGAAATAAATCCGGATCTTATTGTCGTAGTTGCATATGGTCAGATCCTTCCAAAAGAGATACTTGATTTACCAAAATATGGTTGTATAAATATTCATGCATCACTTCTTCCATCATATAGAGGAGCTGCACCTATTCAGTGGAGCGTTATAAATGGTGAAAAGTTAACAGGAGTTACATCAATGCTTATGGCAGAAGGACTTGACACCGGTGATATGCTTTTAAAAAGAGAAACTAAAATAGGTGAAAATGAAACAGCATCCAGTCTGCATGACAGATTATCAATTATAGGAGCAGAACTTTTGATTGATACTATAAAGGGCATTGAGGAAGGCAGCATTATACCGGAAGTTCAAGATGATTCATTTTCGTCCTATGCTTCAAGAATTACTAAAGATATGTCAGAACTTGATTTTAGCAAATCAGCAAAAGAGCTGCATAATATAATAAGAGGGATTACAGGTTTTACAACTCTTGATGGTAAAAGACTTAAAGTTTATGATTCACGTATTACAAAAATTTCAAATGCAGAGATGTTTGAAAATGGTACTGTTACAGATACGAATGAATTTATAGTAAAATGCGGCGATGGAATGGGCTTGAAATTTTATGAAATTCAGCCGGAAGGCAAAAAGCGTATGAAAACAGAGGATTATTTAAGGGGTAAAAAGATAGATCCAAGAACGATTCTTGGCAAGTAAATTTTTAGAAGGTAAAGGAGTAAATATTATGCCTTATTATTTGCGTACAACAGATTTTTGGATGAGCATCTGGCCTATAATAATAGGTATGGTCATCTGCCTGATAGCATCAGCAGGTGTAAAAATGACTTTTAAGCGTTATTCTTCTGTTCATAATTCAAGAGGAATTACAGCAGCACAGGCTGCACGACAGATACTTGACAGCAATGGACTTCACTATGTAGCAATTGAAATGGTCAGCGGTAGCCTTTCTGACCACTATGATCCTAGAGCTAATGTTGTTCGCTTATCTGAATCCGTATATAATTCAACTTCTGTTGCAGCAATCGGCGTGGCTGCTCATGAATGCGGTCATGCGGTACAGCATGCAACTGATTATACTCCCATACGTATAAGACAAGCAATAATTCCTATAACAAATATCGGTTCACATTTGTGGTATATTGTATTTGTACTGGGTCTTGCTTTGGCAAGTACAAGTTTTGGCGTTGGAATGATTTATACTGGAATTATTCTCTTTGCATTAGTAGTATTATTTCAGGTAGCTACACTTCCAGTTGAATTTAATGCAAGCCGTCGTGCTATTGATCCTCTTAGGAGTTATAATATTTTGGAAGATACAGAGCTTTCACAGGCAGGTAAAGTACTTTTTGCTGCTGCTATGACATATGTTGCAGCGGTTGCCAATGCATTATTCCAGCTGATAAGATTGATTGCTATTGCAAATAGCAGAAGAGAATGAGTGCACGTAAGCTTGCGGTGAATCTGCTTTTACAGCGTGAAAATACTGATGGTTATTTAAATCTTATGCTTGACCATGCTCTTGAAAATTCAGAGCTTGATTTAAGAGATAAAAGATTTTGTTCAGCACTTTGTTACGGTGTATTAGAAAGGCAGATTACACTTGATCATATAATAAGAAAATATAGTAAAAAACCGCCTGAAAAGCTTGACACAGCTGTTTTGCAGATATTAAGAGTGGGACTTTATCAGCTGCTTTATATGAAGCAAGTTCCGGATACTGCGGCAGTAAGTGAGAGTGTAAAGCTTACTAAAAAATTTAGAAAAGCAAGTGCGTCTGGCTTTGTGAATGCAGTGCTTAGGAGCTTTATAAGAGATAATAAAGAAATAGATTATCCAAAAGATACTGTTTCAAAGGCATCCGTAATGTATTCTGTACCTGAATGGCTTGTTAAAAGATTGTTTTCGGATCTGGGTGAAGATAGTTCATATGAATTTTTAAAGGATTCTTTTAATGCATCACCGCTTACAATAAGAAGAAATCCTTTGGCTATTACAGAAGAAGAATTGATAACTGATTTGGAAATCAGAGGTATAGAAAAACACAAACTTGTCCCTAATGCTTATATTCTTAAAAACGGCGGAAATATCAGAAATTGTAAATCCTTCAAAAATGGCGGATTTCATGTTCAGGATATAGCGTCACAATTATGTGCAGCAGCACTTGGTGCAAAGGACGGAGAAATAATTCTTGATTTATGTGCCGCACCTGGAGGAAAGACATTTACCATAGCAGAGAATATGAATGGTACCGGAATGGTTTATGCTTTTGATTTATTTGAACAAAGAGTTGGTCTTATAAAAAAAGGTGCAGAAAGACTTCATCTTGAAAATGTATCTGCAAAACAGGGAGATGCTTTGGTATATAATAAAGAGTTGCCAAAGGCGGATAGAGTTCTCTGCGATGTACCTTGTTCTGGAATAGGTGTAATAAGACGTAAGCCGGAGATACGTTATAAAAGTGAAGAAGAGGTATCGAGTCTTCCGGAGCTGCAATGGGAAATTCTTCAAAATGCAGCTAAATATGTAAAAACTGGAGGAGTTTTGATATACTCTACCTGTACTATTCTCAAGGAAGAAAACGAAGAAATTGCAGAGAAGTTTTTGTTAAATTATCCCGATTTCAAGCCTGAACCACTGCTGCCTGAACTTCATGATGAATTAAGTGGCAGTATGAAAACTCTTTTGCCATCATTTTTGGGTAGTGACGGATTTTTTATGGCGAAATTTAGACGTGTGAAATAACGGAGGTTTTATGACGCAGATCGATATTTTATCACTTGGATATGATGAGCTTTTAGAAGAACTTTTGCTCATGGGTGAGCCTAAATTTCGTGCAAAGCAGATATTTTCGTGGCTGCATGAAAAAAAGGTAACATCATTTTCAGAAATGACAACGTTATCTTTACAATTGAGAGAAAAGCTTAAAGAAAAATTTTGTCTAAATCGACTAAAAATTGTGAAAAGGCTTGCATCATCTATAGATGATACTGTAAAATATCTATATCAGCTTCCGGACGGAAATTATGTGGAAACAGTTTGGATGGAATATCACCATGGAGTTAGCGTCTGCCTTTCCACACAAGTAGGCTGTCGTATGGGTTGTAAGTTTTGTGCATCAACTATTGCAGGTTTTGTAAGGAATCTTACACCTGGTGAAATTCTTCTTCAAATATATGAAGCAGAACGTGATATGGGTAAAAATATTGACAGTATAGTACTTATGGGAATTGGAGAACCTCTGGATAATTACGATAATGTAATATCTTTTTTGAAGATTCTTTCAAATCCGGAAGGAAGAGGAATGAGTTTGCGTCATGTTACTCTTTCAACCTGCGGAATAGTTCCAAAAATATATGACCTTGCAAAAGATGCAGCCGGAATTACTCTTTCAATATCATTGCATAGTTCATCAGATGATAAGCGAAGTGAGATAATGCCGATAAACAGACGGTATAATATATCAGAGCTTTTAGAGGCTGCAAATAGTTTTTTCAAGGAAACAGGACGCAGGATCACATTTGAATATGCAGTTATAGAAGATGTGAACAGTGCTGAAAAAGATGCTGCAAAGCTTGCTGGAATTTTAAAGGGTATGCAGTGTCATGTAAACTTGATACCTATAAATCCCATAGCTGAACGAAGCTTTCATGGCAGCAGGAAAACTGCAAAAAAATTCATGGATGTTCTTTCAAATTATGGGATAAATGCTACTGTTCGCAGAACTCTTGGCAGTGATATAGAAGCTGCCTGCGGACAGTTAAGAAGAAACGCAATTGAGAAATAGAGAGTTATGGAGGTGAATGCCATGCAATACGCAGCATATACCGATATAGGCTGTGTAAGGGAAGAAAATCAGGACAGAGTTATTGTCTATGCCTATGGTGAAAATATTTTGGCAGCAGTATTTGACGGTATGGGCGGTGAACGTGCCGGCGAAGAAGCAAGCCGCATTGCTGAAGAAGAATTTATCACACATTTTAACAAGTCATATAGAGAAGATATGGATGCTCACGCATTAAGAAATCTTTTAATTTCTTCAGTATCGGCTGCGAATTCTGTTATATATACAACAGCAAGAATAAATTATAAGAATTTTGGAATGGGAACAACTTGTGTTGCAGCTTTTATAGATAAAAAGGGAATATCTATTGTAAATGTAGGTGACAGCCGTGCGTACTACTATAGAAATGGTGAGCTGCGGCAAGTTACCAATGACCATACAGTTGTAAATATGCTTCTTGAACATGGAAGAATATCGCCGTCAGAAATAGCAACACATCCGCAAAGACATATGCTTACAAGAGCGGTTGGTGTTGAAAAAACGGTAAGACCTGATTTTTTCAGAATAGATCATCTTGGTGAGGATTATAATCTTTTACTCTGCTCTGATGGTCTGTCAGGTTATTGTGGAAACGCTGAGATCGCTCATATACTTGAACAGCAGATTTCGGCACAGGAAAAGACGGATCAGTTTATTGAGCTTGCTCTTAATAAGGGCGGACGTGATAATGTGTCGGTTGCAGTTGTTATGCAGCCATAATGTGTAAAGGAGATTATATATGGATAAGTTGATCGGCAGCCGTCTTGATGGCAGATATGAAATTACTGAGCTTATCGGCGAAGGCGGTATGGCAGAAGTATATAAGGCACATGATGTGCTTGATAATAAAGAAGTAGCTATAAAAGTCTTAAGAAAACAATTTTCAAGCAGTGAGGAATTTCAGCGCAGATTCCGTAATGAATCAAAGGCGATTGCTGTTCTTTCTCACCCAAACATTGTAAAAGTATATGATATGTGTTTTTCTGAAAGATTACAGTATATAGTAATGGAGTATATTGATGGTATAACTCTAAAAGATTATATAGACAGTGAAAAAGTGCTTAACTGGAAAGATTCAGTACACTTTATCATACAGATACTTCGTGCACTTCAGACTGCTCATAATCGTGGAATTGTACATCGTGATATAAAACCTCAGAATATAATGCTTCTGACTGATGGAACTATAAAAGTCATGGATTTCGGTATTGCAAAATTTGCACGTGAAGAAAGCATGACGGCTACAGATCAGGCTATAGGTTCTGTTCATTATATTAGTCCGGAGCAGGCACGTGGAGATGTTACTGATGAGAAAAGTGATATTTATTCTGTTGGTGTAATGTTTTATGAAATGCTTACCGGTCAGAAGCCATTTGATACTGATAATCCGATTTCGATTGCAGTTATGCATATGCAAAATGTTCCAAGGCGTCCACGTGATATAAATCCTAATATTCCATCAGGCCTTGAAGAGATCATAATGCACGCTATGGAAAAAGATGCTGAGGTAAGATATCAGACTGCAAGTGATATGATTCAGGATATAGAAGCCTTTAAAAATAACAATCAAATCGTATTTGGTTATTATCGTGTTCCGGCAAGAACGGAAGAAGCACCGAACAGGGTATACACTGCAGCTCCAAAGCGTGAAACAGTTCCTGTATCTTCATCAAATCAGTCTCAGAGGCGTGATGATTACGTTAAAGAGGAAGAATTTGACGATTATGAAGAAGATGATGATTATGAAGATTACGAAGACGAGCCACGCAGACAGAAGTCCATGCTTGTTCCTATTCTTACATCAGTAACTATTGTAGTTGTTGTAATATGTGCAGTTATTGTAGTTGCTATTATTGCTGGAGCATGGCGTCCCGGAAGTGATAAGCTTACGACTATTCCTGACCTTGTAGGTATGCAGTATACAGATGCTGTTCAGATTTACGAAGACAGCCTTGTGCTTAATGTTGAAAAAGAAACGTATAATGATAAATATGCAGAAGGTGTTATCTTTGATCAGAGCATTGCAGCAGGACAGGAGATAGAGCGTGATGCGGACGGTAAGGTTCGCATGGCTATTGCAGTAAGCCTTGGAACGCAAAAACATGAAGTACCTGATGTTGCTAATATTGATGAAACAGAAGCAGCTGCACAGCTTGAAGCACTTGGATTTACAGTTCGAAAGGTTTCAGAAGAAAGTACAATGGAAGCAAACATTGAAAAGGGCAAGGCGATAAGAACTGAACCAAAGGCAGGTACTGAGGCTGAAGCAGGTCAGACTATAGTTTTGTATATCAGCACCGGTATCGCTGTTGAAGAAGTAAAAGTACCGGAGCTTGTCGGTAAGACTCTTAAAGATGTGGAAGTAGATGTAGCCAGTTTGAATCTTAAGCTTGTTGTTGAAGAAGTTGATTCAAATGAAGACAAGGATATGATCATTGAGCAAAGCATTGAGCCTGATGAGATAGTAGTTTCTGGTACAGAAATTCATGTTAAGGTAAGCAACGGAAAAGCACCTGAAGGTGAAGTTGCATTCGGTCTTTATTTACCGTCTGTTGCGAAAGGGAAATATACTCTAGATTTCTCTATAAACGGAAATATAGTAAAATCGCAGTCATTTGTAACAGAAAGTGCTGCTGATGGCATGGTTGTTGTATATATCAAGGATAAGGGTATAAAGCAGGTAGTTGTATCTGTTACAAGTGATCAATCCGGACTCACTTCACGTCTTGGCACGTATAATTTTGATTTTGCAAACAGCACATTTACAGTTGTTTCTGAAAATATAGACGGTGGATTTGAAGCGGTAACAGTTCAGGACAATCCGCCTGCCGTAGTGACAGTAACATCTGTTGTTGGATAAGTTTATTGATAAGAGGATAATTAAAATGAAAAAGGCTGATAATACAGCCTTGCAGCACGGAAGAATTTTATCATGTGTGGGAGGACTCTATACTGTAGAGTCCTCTTCCGGTATAATTACCGCCTGTAAGGCACGAGGAGTATTCAGAAATCAAGGCATAACGCCATATGCAGGTGATATGGTGGCATTTAAAAATGGTGTAATAAATGAGGTTTTGCCAAGAAAGAACAGTATTATAAGACCGCCGCTTGCAAATCTTGACAGGCTTATATTTGTAGTTTCGCTTTGCAAGCCTGTACCAAATTATCTGCTGCTTGATAAGTTTATTGCTGTAGCAAGGTATAAAAATATTGAGCCGATAATAGTGATAACAAAGACAGATCTTTCATCTGATGAGCAGCTGCGTAGGATATATGAAAAGGCAGAGATAAAAATTATTTCTATTGATTATGATGATCCAAAGACTATTGAATCTGTTGCTGAACTTATAGAAGGAAAAATAAGTGCATTTACAGGAAACACCGGTGCTGGAAAATCCACTCTTCTAAATCATATTGCACCTGAACTTGATATTCCGGTAGGTGAGGTCAGCGATAAGCTTGGTCGTGGCAGACACACCACAAGAAAAGCATTTTTATATCCTATACTTGGCGGATATATTGCAGATACACCGGGATTTTCTACATTTGAAACTCAGCAGTATGCTGATATAAAAAAGGAAGAGCTAGCAGATTGTTTTCCTGAATTTGCATCTTTTACAGGAAAATGCCGTTTTTCAGATTGCACTCATATATGTGAAAAGGGTTGTGCAGTATTAGAGGCAGTACATGATGGTAAAATCGAAAAGAGTCGTCACAGTTCATATGCAGCTATGTATGAAGAAGCAAAACTTATAAAGGATTGGGAGAAGCAATGACAGGTAAGAAATGTGTTATTCTTGCAGGCGGTGATATAAATTTAAGTTCAGTTGATATTCCGGAAAATGCTGTTGTTTTGTGTGCAGACGGCGGATATAGTGCAGCAAAGGCACTTGGAGTGGAGCCGACACTCGTTATAGGTGATTTTGATTCACTTGGTTTTATTCCGGATATCGAAAATGTACAGACATTTTCAAGTGAAAAAGATGATACAGATACTTTGCTTGCAGTCAAGGAAGCAATAAAGATGGGTGTTGATGAAATATTTATATATGGTGCATTAGGCGGAAGACTGGATCATACAATAGCAAATATTCAAACACTTATGTTTATAGAAAAAAATGGAGCAAAAGGAATGCTCATTAGTGATAATGAATATGTTTCATTGCTCATTGCTAATACAAGCAGACGATTTGAAAAGCGTGAAGGATTTTATTTTTCTGTTTTTTCGTATTCTGAAAAATGTACGGGCGTTTGTATCAGCGGTGCGGAGTATAATCTTTCAAATGGAACTATTACAAATGATTTTCCTATTGGAGTGAGCAATCATATAAAAGAAGCTTTTGCAGAGCTTTCGATTAAAAGCGGTTATATGCTTGTTGTTGAATCAAAGGAAGTCTGAACCAATTTTGCATTTGCTGAATAGAATGAATGGAACGCATAATAAACACAACATATTTTTGAACATATCTGATGACCATATCAGAAGAAGGAGGGATTACAGATGAAAATCGTAGTCGTAAAAAGTCCGAGGCTTTTGTCTGGAATATTCAGGATAATTTTCAAAATAAAGCGTGAACAGCCGGAAGAATTATAATAACTATAAGTTAAAAATTATTTACAATGCTTAAATGCATTGTGGGTACAGCAGTATTAAGAACTTGTGTTCATAAGGAAGCTGTGCGGCTTATCCTATGAACACAAGTTCTCAAGGGATTGCAGAGAAAAAAGTTCTCATGCAGTCCCTTTCTGCATATTCTTAATAATGAGGTGAGATTATGGAGAACGATGAGATCAAGAAGAATGACAAAAATAATGATGAAAAAAACAATACAAAAAATGATAGCAAAAATGATAATAAAAATGATAGTATGGAAAATGCACTTAGTACAATAGCTCAGGATAATTTAAATCAGCATGGAGAGATAATATATATAGATGAGAATAAATCAGTAAAGAAAAGTACCTCCGGTGATGATGTTATGCTTACTCAGTGTATACTTTGTCTGGTGCTTGTTTTATCAGTTTTTCTGCTTAAATTTATAAGTGCTGATTTTCAGCATAAGCTTTTGTCTATTTATTCTGAAAAGATGAATGCTCCTGCTGAACCGTTTATAATTAAAATAGTAGAAGCAGTGGAAACGTGGTTTAAGAAATGATATTTTTTTGTTTGGGGAAAGTTAAAATTTTTGTGGAATTTAGTTTTATAGCTGTATGTGCCGTTTTGTCTGCCATAGGTGATTTAAATATTCTTATGTATGGATTTCTTGCTGTAATGTTGCATGAAATGGCACATTTGATTTCTATGGTTATTCTTGGCATGAAGCTTAAAAGCATAACTTTTCACGGCTGCGGTATACGTATATGTCCCGAACAGGCATTGTTTAGCTATTGGAGAGAGTTTATTATACTTTTATCCGGACCTGTTGCAAATATCATTGCATATATTATAATTAGACTTTTTTCAGGCAATTGTGATCCAGAACTTTCAAATGCACAGCTTGTGCTTGGCATTTTGAATTTGCTGCCATGTCGGCGTTTAGACGGCGGAGCTGCCATTTGCTGTATTATTTCTATGAGCAAAGCCTGCGATTCAAAAGTAGAAAGCATTTTGAAATTTATTTTTATATTTACGCCTGTAGTTCTAATTATCATAGGATTTTTTATTGGAATTTCTAATTTTACATATTATGTATTGATGTGTTACCTTTTGTTATCAGAATTTTTTAAATAATGGTTGATTGTTTTTAAAATTTATAGTAAAATATAAGATAAAGGAATAATAAATGAAAGGATTGAGTGCTATAAGTATTCTTTCAAAAATAGAACCACTATTATTAAAGGTTCAAAAGCCGGCTCAGTACATTGGCGGTGAAGTAGGAAGTATTGTAAAGGATAAAGAAAATGTTAAAGTTAGCTTTGCGTTTTGCTTTCCTGACACATATGAAATAGGAATGTCACATCTTGGAATGAAAATTCTTTATGGTCTGATAAATAGAAGAGAAGAATTTTGCTGTGAAAGAGTATTTGCTCCTGATACTGACTTTGAAGAGCTTATGCGTGAGGAAAAAATACCTCTCTATGCTCTTGAAAGTCTTACACCGGTTGCAGAGTTTGATATGATCGGTTTTACGCTTCAGTATGAACTTGCCTATACAAATATTTTAAATATGCTTGATTTGGCGGGAATTCCGATATATGCAAAGGACAGAGGAGATTCAATGGCGCAAATGGTATTTGCCGGAGGTCCTTGTGTATGCAATCCAGAACCTATAGCAGATTTTTTTGACTTTTTTATCTTAGGTGAAGGTGAAGAGGTTAATCTTGAAGTAATGGATCTTTATGCTGAAATGAAGGAACAAGGTGCGTCAAGATATGAATTTTTGTGTCGAGCTGCACAAATAGAGGGAGTTTATGTGCCG
This sequence comes from uncultured Ruminococcus sp., assembly GCA_937907215.1. GTDB lineage: Bacteria > Bacillota > Clostridia > Oscillospirales > Ruminococcaceae > Ruminococcus_C. The sequence goes on along the minus strand of CALESG010000130.1, from coordinate 4,235 downwards.
TCATTATATGATGTAAGCTATAATGATGACGGCACAATAAAATCAATAGGACCTCTGGAAAATGCGCCTAAAGCCGTTAGAAAACGAATTATAAAAGATTTTGACAAGGTATATTATCCTGAAAAGTTTGTAGTTCCATTTACTGAAATAGTTCACGATCGTTCGGTTGTGGAAGTTTTGCGAGGATGTATAAGAGGTTGTCGTTTTTGTCAGGCAGGATTTATATACAGACCATTTCGTGAAAAGACACCTGATACTATTTGCAAACAGGCTGATGACTTATGTAAAAACACTGGTTATGAGGAATTGTCGCTTTCTTCTCTCAGTACAAGTGACCACAGTGAAATAGATGAGATGCTGACAAAGCTTCTTGAAGTAACTGAAGAAAAACGTGTTAATATGTCGCTGCCATCTCTTAGAGTAGATAATTTTTCAGATACTTTAATGGAGAAAATAAAGCGTATTCGCAAAAGCGGACTTACATTTGCACCTGAAGCAGGAACGCAAAGACTGCGTGATGTAATAAATAAGAATGTGTCAGATGAAGAAATAATGCGTACTGCTGAAATTGCATTTTCAGGCGGTTATTTTAATGTAAAACTTTACTTTATGATGGGACTTCCTACAGAAACAGATGAAGATATAGCAGGTATTGCAGAAATAGCTGATAGGATAATTGAGTTGTTTTTTCAAAATCCTAACAGACCAAGAGGTAAAATGGTGCAAGTATCAGTAAGTGTTGCTACATTTGTACCCAAGCCGTTTACACCGTTTGAATTTGAACCTCAGGCTACAGAAGAGGAAGTTATTCACAAGCAAGAACATCTTATGAATTCCATAAATCCAAGGAACGCAAGGAAAATAAAGGTAAGCTGGCATGAATTTAGGATTAGTCAGCTTGAAGGTGTGCTTGCAAGAGGAGATAGGAAGCTTTCCGGTGTTATTTATGCAGCATGGAAAAATGGCAGCCGCTTTGACAGCTGGAGTGATCGTTTTAAATGGGAATGTTGGGAACGTGCTTTTGAAGAATGCAGCATAGCTCCTGAATTTTATGCAAGCCGCAGAAGAAGCTATGATGAGATAATGCCGTGGGATCACCTTAATTATTTGATAGATAAGTCATTTTTGGTACGTGAACATAAAAAGGCACTTAAAGCTGAAACTACACCTAATTGTCGTGAAAAGTGCAGCGGATGTGGAGTAAACCGTGAAGTTGGGAGGTCTTGCTTTTGAAATTTATAGTGAGAATGAGATTTACAAAGACAGGACGAGCTAAATATATTTCTCATCTTGATTTAATGCGTTGCTTTCAGAGATGCATAAGGCGTGCAGAGCTGCCTATAGCGTATTCAGAGGGCTATCATCCACATATGCATATAATATTTGCAGCAGCATTATCTTTGGGATTTGAAAGCAATTATGAAGTAATTGAATTGGGGTTTAGTGAAGAATTGTCACTTGATGACTTGAAAAAACGTATGCAGTCTGTTCTTCCTGATGGAATAGATATTATCAGCTGTTATGCACCTAAGCATAAAATGGGAGAGATCTCATATGCTGAATATGAAATTACTCTTCCTTGCAGTGACGGAGAGAAGCTTTTATATGATTGGAAAAAGTTTATTTCAAGTGATAAGATAATCGTTCAGAAAAAAACTAAGAGAGGTTATCGTGAAATAGACTTAAAGGAATTGACGGAATGTATTTCAGAAAAAAATGAAAATGATAAACTCATACTGGAAATTCGTCTTCCGGCAGGCAGTACGGTCAATGTAAATCCATCGATTCTTATAGAAGAATTCAGTAAAAACGTTCAGTTTCCTTTTGATTTTCCTAAATTTTGCCGTAAAAAATTACTTTGTACGGAAAAAACTGAATTTTTTTAAAAAAACACTTGCAATTTTTCTTGAGATGTGGTATTATAATATAGCATTTTAAATCCGCTCGTCTAAAATTAGATGGGTGAGTGTAATGCCATAAACGACATTAAATCAGACAATCCGCTGACGGACAAGCCTATATTTATATATGTAGGCTGCAAGCAGGAATTTGACCGCCTGTACGTGAATGAATGTCTGAAAATCAGGAGGAAAGAAAAATGGATGCATTAAAAACAATCAGCGAATCAAGCATGAAGCAGGAAGTACCAGTTGTTTCTATCGGTGATACTGTAAAGGTTCACGTTAGAATCAAGGAAGGCGATAAGAGCCGTATCCAGATGTTCGAGGGTACAGTTATTGCTAAGAAGCATGGCGGTATCAGCGAAACATTTACAGTTCGCCGTCTTTCACATGGCTGCGGTGTAGAGCGTGTATTCCCACTCCACTCCCCAGTAGTTGAAAAGGTTGAAGTTATCCGTAAGGGTAAGGTTCGTAGAGCTAAGCTTTATTACCTGCGTGACCGTGTAGGTAAGGCTGCAAAGGTTAAGGAACAAATTCGCTAATTGCGAGAGGTCAGGCGGAAGCAGGATGTATAGATCTGTGCTTCCGATGTACCTGACAACGAAAGTAAAAGGGGGACGTTATGTCCTTTTTTTATTATATTTTGTATTTTGAAAAGATATTTTTGCATGATACATTAGAAAAGAGGACGGTTATGGAAAAGATAAATAACACAGTGACGTCAGATGAAAATAAAAAGAAAAATTCGTTTCTAGGCGACTTTTTAGATATAATGGAAGCAGTGATAATTTCTATTTTTGTTGTTATCCTGTTTTTTGCATATGTCGCACGTCCTGTTACGGTCGAAGGCGAATCGATGAAGCCTACATTACAAAGTGAAGACAGACTGTTTATGTCCGATTTTCTCTATAAACCTGAACGTGGTGATATAGTTATAGTTGATAATAGTTCTTCATGGACATATGACAGCAGCGGAAATCTGCGTGAAGGATATGGTATTGCAGAAGATAAAAGACTTATTAAGCGTGTAATTGCTGTAGGCGGAGATGAACTTGACATCAATTTTACAACTGGTGAAGTAATTGTAAATGGTGAGGTTATCGAAGAGAATTATATAAATAATTCAACGACTACAAATTATGGTGCATTTTCCTATCCTGTAAGGATTCCAGATGGATATATGTTTGTAATGGGTGATAATCGTCAGAATTCTACCGACAGTCGTGCCTCATCAGTTGGCTTTGTATCAGAAGAGCAGATTATCGGAAAAGCTCTGTTTAGATTTTATCCACTGTCATCATTTGGAAAAATTTATGAATAATAAGTTTTAAGCAAATTCTAAGCTTTTCGATATTCGAAAGGAGTGACGTAATGTCTGAATTGACAATACGCAATATACAATGGTTTCCTGGTCATATGACAAAGACACGGCGAATGATCGCAGCGAATCTTTCGCTGGTTGATGCTGTTGTTGAAATACTTGACGCACGTATACCAATGAGCAGCCGTAATCCTGATATGAACAGCATGGTAAATAATAAGCCACGTTTGTTTATTTTGAATAAAGCTGATATGGCAGATCCAAAGATGACAGATAAGTGGATAGCTTATTTTAAAAAGCAGGGAATAGCTGCTATTGCTATGGACTGCAAGAGCGGCAAAGGTGTTAAGAATTTTAAAGGAGCTATAGAACAACTGTTGTCAGAACTTCTTGAAAGAAGAAAAAATGCCGGCATGATCGGTACGCCTATAAGGCTTATGATAGTTGGCATACCGAATGTAGGCAAGTCATCTTTTATAAATAGAATGGCACAATCAAAACGTGCTAAGGTTGAGGATAGACCCGGTGTAACACGTACAAAACAGTGGGTAAAGATAGGCAGCAATATGGAGCTTCTTGATATGCCGGGTGTATTGTGGCCGAAATTTGATGACCAAGAAGTTGCTAAAAGGCTTGCATTTACAGGTGCTATAAATGATGATGTTGTTGATATAGAAATGCTTGCCATGCTTTTGCTTGAGTATTTGGCAAAGAATTATCCATATACACTTGAAACAAGATATAAAATGACAGAGTTTAATGAAATGGATGGAATAGAACTGCTTGAAACAATGGGCAGAAAAAGAGGTATGCTTATTTCTGGCGGTGAAGTTAATATAGAGAGAGCCGCAATAACTCTTATAGATGAATATCGCAGCGGAAGACTTGGAAGAATGACTCTGGAATCTCCGGAGGATATTGACAATGGCTAAAACATCAGCAGCAAAGAAAAGCACCAAAGAGCTTTATGCTTTTGATGCTGAAAAAAGAAATGATTATTCTATATTATGCGG
>CALESG010000129.1 GCA_937907215.1 uncultured Ruminococcus sp. | reverse complement strand
AATATCTTTATTCTGTAATGTAAAACAAGATTGTGTTATTGAAAATATAACATTGCCTACTCTTTATGAAGCACCTATTATGCTCGAGAAAGCAAATTTTTCTAAAGTGGTTTGCCGTGAGCTCGGCATAAATGCACCTGATCCAGATCTTGATGAATGGAAACATATGGTTGAAAGAATTAAAAATCTTTCAAATTCAATAAATATAGGTCTTATCGGCAAATACGTGGAACTTCATGATGCATATCTTTCTGTAGCAGAAGCCCTTCGTCATGCAGGATATTATCATAATGTTCAGGTAAATATACATTGGATAGATTCCGAGAAACTGAGTGAACAAAATTATAAAGAAATTCTTTCAGATCTTAATGGAATTATTATTCCAGGAGGTTTTGGCAGCCGTGGCATAGATGGCATGATACTTGCCGCTAAATTTGCAAGAGAAGAAAATGTTCCTTACTTTGGCATATGTCTTGGTATGCAAATAGAAGTAATTGAATTTGCAAGAAATGTAGCTGGTTTAACAGATGCTAATTCAGGTGAGTTTGATGAAATGTGTAAACATAAAGTTATTGATTTTATGCCGGGACAGAGCGATGATATAGATAAAGGCGGAACATTAAGACTTGGTTCTTATCCATGTAAAATTAAAGCTGGAACTACAATGCAGCGTTGTTATGGAAATGAACTTATAAATGAGCGTCATAGACATCGTTATGAATTTAATAATGATTATCGTGAAATGCTTAAAACCTGCGGTCTTACTTTTAGTGGAATGTCACCTGACGAAAGACTTGTTGAAACGGTAGAGCTTACCGAAAGACCATTTCATGTAGGTGTTCAATATCATCCAGAATTCAAAAGCCGTCCTAATAAACCACACCCACTTTTCAAAGGTTTTATAGCGGCTGCTATTGAATATTCTTTTGGAGGTAATAAAGCATGAGTTTACGAGAAGAATGTGGTGTTTTCGGTATCATAGCACCTACTCCTATAGATGTTGCAAGTGTTACATATTATGGTCTTTATGCTTTGCAGCACCGTGGTCAAGAAAGCTGCGGTATAGTTGTAAATGATGATGGTTTGTTTTCATCACATAAAGATTTAGGTCAGATAAGTGAAGTGTTCAGTTCTGAAACATTATCTCAATTTCCAAATGGTACAATGGCAGTGGGTCATGTTCGCTATGGAACAACAGGAGGTAACAGCAGGAGAAATTGTCAGCCTATTGAAGTTAATCATCAGAAGGGAAGAATGGCTCTTGCCCACAACGGCAATTTGAGCAATGCAGTGGAACTTCGTGATAAACTCGAATTGTCTGGTGCTATTTTCCATACAACAAGTGATACTGAAACAATTGCATATATCGTAACAAGAGAACGTCTTAGAACCTCATCAATAGAGGAGGCTCTAAGTGCTGCTATGAATGTACTGGATGGTGCATATTCTTTGGTTCTCATGTCACCTCAAAAACTTATTTGTGCAAGAGATCCTTACGGTTTCAGACCACTTTGTTATGGAAAAACAGATGATGGAACATATGTTGTTGCTTCTGAAAGCTGTGCAATTACAGCAGTTGGAGCAAAATTTATAAGAGATGTCGAACCTGGAGAAATCATTGTATTTTCTAAAAATGAAATAGTTTCCAGAACTGAACATTGTAAGAAAAAAGACAGAAAGATCTGTGCATTTGAATATATTTATTTTGCAAGACCTGATTCCGTAATAGATGGTGTTTCTGTTCATGAGGCAAGGCTTCATGCAGGTAAAATACTTGCAAAAGTGCATCCTGTTGATGCGGATATTGTAATAGGTGTACCTGATTCCGGACTTGATGCAGCTTTGGGATTTAGTCAGGGATCAGGAATCCCATATGGTATTGGTCTTATTAAAAATAAATATATCGGAAGGACTTTTATATCACCCACTCAAAGTACAAGGCTTAATCAGGTAATGATAAAATTAAATGCAATTGAATCAAGTGTAAAAGGCAAACGAGTTGTTCTAATTGATGATTCTATAGTTCGTGGCACTACAAGTGAACGAATTGTAAAGCTTTTGAGAAATGCAGGAGCTAAGGAAATTCATATGAGAATTTCATCACCGCCGTTTTTATATCCATGTTATTATGGAACAGATATTGATTCAAGTGAAAACCTCATTGCTAATAAACATACTGTAGAAGAGATAGCAGAGATTATAGGAGCTGATAGTTTAGGATTTATACCTGTATCTGAACTTTGTGAACTTTGTGGAAGCAACGATTTTTGCAGTGCCTGCTTCAGTGGTGATTATCCTACAGCAATACCAAGCGATACGTGCAAAGATAGATTTGAGAAAAAGCTTTCAGAAGCAAAGAAATGAGGTTTGTTAAAGTAATGGAGTATAACAAAAAACTAATATTAGAAGACGGTCAGGAATATTATGGTTATTCATTTGGTGATAATAAAGATAAAGTATGTGAAATAGTATTTAATACGTCTATGGTCGGTTATCAGGAGATACTTTCAGATCCGTCATATACATATCAAGCTGTAGTTATGACGTATCCTCTTATTGGAAATTATGGTATGGCTGATGATGATTATGAAACAGCTGTGCCAACTATTGGTGCAATGATAGTTCGTGAATATAATGACGAGCCATCAAACTTTAGAAGTACATCTACACTTTCCGAAATTATGAAAAAGTATAATATACCTGGAATTTATGGTGTTGATACACGTAAGCTTACAAGATCTATACGTGATCACGGTTCAAGGAAAGTGCTTATCACCAATGCAGAAACTCCACTTGAAAAAGGTCTTGAGATACTTAATAAAACTGATGTTCCCAAAAATGCAGTTTCAGTTGTAAGTTGTAAAAAGTCATATGTATCTCATGCAAAATATGATCAATATCATGTAGCTGCAATAGATTGTGGAATGAAAACAAATATTGTACGTTCGCTTAATCTGCGCGGCTGCAAGGTAACTGTACTGCCTTGGAATACATCTGCTGAAGAAATTGAAAAATTAAATCCTGATGGAATATTTATTTCAAATGGACCTGGAGATCCTACAGATGTTCCAGAAACAATAAATACTATAAAGGCTCTTATAGGAAAATATCCTATTTTTGGTATTTGCCTTGGTCATCAAATAATTTCATTAGCATATGGAGCAAGAACCTATAAGTTGAAATTTGGACATAGAGGCGGTAATCATCCCGTTAGAAATCTTGAAAATGGGAAGATAGAGATAACTTCTCAAAATCATTCTTATGCAGTTGATATGAAAAGTCTTAAAAGTACAGATCTTGTTCCAACCCACATAAACATCCTTGATGAAACTATAGAAGGTGTAAAGTGTGAAAAAGATAAGGTGTTTAGTGTACAGTATCATCCTGAAAGTGCACCTGGACCGCAAGATAGTGCATATTTATTTGATCGTTTTATGAAATTGATGGAGGAGGAAAAGAGCAATGCCTAAAAGAAAAGATATAAATAAAATCCTCGTCATTGGTTCAGGTCCTATTGTAATTGGTCAGGCGGCTGAATTTGACTATGCAGGAACACAAGCTTGTCTTGCACTTAAAGAAGAAGGTTATGAGGTTATACTTTGCAATTCCAATCCTGCAACAATTATGACAGATACTTCAATTGCAGATAAAGTTTATATGGAACCGCTTACACTGGAATATATAGCTAAAATTATACGCTATGAGCGTCCGGATGCTATTCTTCCCGGAATTGGTGGACAAACTGGACTTAATCTTGCAATGCAGCTTGAGAAGAAAGGTATTCTAAAAGAATGCAGCGTAGAACTTCTTGGTACTAAAAGCAGCAGTATTGAAAGGGCAGAAGACAGAGAGCTTTTCAAGGAGCTTTGTGAAAGTCTTGGAGAGCCTGTACTTCCATCTGATATTGCAAATTCTATTGAAGAAGGCGTTCAGGTTGCAAGGAGAATAGGTTATCCTGTTGTTCTTCGTCCAGCATTTACTCTTGGTGGAACAGGCGGCGGTTTTGCTGATAATGAAGATGAATTAAAACTTATTATGAAAAACGCTTTGACACTTTCGCCGGTGCATCAAGTGCTTATTGAAAAAAGTGTAAAGGGTTATAAAGAAATAGAGTATGAGGTAATACGTGATAGAAATGATACTGCGATTACCATTTGTAATATGGAGAATCTCGATCCAGTCGGTATTCATACAGGCGACTCTATTGTTGTATGTCCATCTCAGACTCTGACAAATAAAGAATATCATATGCTTCGTGACAGTGCATTGAAAATTATACGTGCATTAAAGATAGAAGGCGGCTGCAATGTACAATTTGCACTTGATCCAAAATCATTCCAGTATTATCTTATTGAAGTAAATCCAAGAGTTTCACGTTCATCAGCTCTTGCATCAAAGGCAAGCGGATATCCGATTGCACGAGTTTCCGCAAAAATTGGTGTAGGTATGACTTTGGATGAAATTAGAATAGCAAATACTCCTGCATCATTTGAGCCTGCACTTGATTATGTTGTAACTAAAATGCCAAGATTCCCATTTGACAAATTTACAGATGCAAATAATTCTCTCAGTACTCAGATGAAAGCTACAGGTGAGGTCATGAGCGTTGGCAGAACTATTGAAGAAAGTTTGCTTAAAGCAATACGCTCTCTTGAAATAGGTGTTTTTCATCTTTATAATTCTAAGTTCGATGATGAAAGTATAGAAGATCTTCTTGAATATATAAAAATAGGAACAGATGACAGAATATATGCAATAGCTGAACTTCTCAGACGTGGCTGCGAGATAAAATCAATCACAAAAGCAACATCAATAGATAAGTTCTTTATTCGCAAGCTCTTAAATATTATAGAAGAAGAAAACACACTCTGCAATAATAAGGGCGATATATCTGTATTAAGAGATGCCAAGAAAATGGGATTTTCTGATAAGGAGATAGCGGTTCTCTGGAACATGACTGAAGTACAGGTATTTAATCTGAGAAAAGAAAACGGAATAGCTCCTGTATATAAAATGATCGATACTTGCGCTTCTGAATTTGCAAGCTATATTCCATATTTCTATTCTACTTATGAAGAAGAGAATGAATCAATAGTATCCGATAAGCCTAAGGTAATTGTTTTGGGTTCAGGTCCTATTAGAATAGGTCAGGGTGTTGAATTTGATTATTCAACAGTTCATGCTGTAAAAACGATAAAACAGGCAGGCTATGAGGCTATTATTATAAATAACAATCCTGAAACCGTTTCAACAGACTATACTTGTTCTGATAAACTTTACTTTGAACCGCTTTGCGTTGAAGATGTAATGAATGTTATAGACATGGAAAAACCTTATGGTGTAATTGCAACACTTGGCGGTCAAACAGCTATAAATCTTGCAGAGCCACTTAAGGAACGTGGAGTTAAGATAATAGGCACAGACTGCGATGCAATTGAAAAAGCAGAAAATAGAGATGCTTTTGAAAAATTGCTTATATCACTTGATATACCTCAGCCAAAGGGTCAGGCTGTTACAAATATTGAAGCTGGCATCAAAGCAGCTGAAGAAATCGGCTACCCTGTACTTGTACGTCCAAGCTTTGTTTTAGGCGGCAGAGCAATGCAGATCGTTGCAAAGGAAGAACAGCTTAGACATTACCTTAAAACAGCTGTTGAGATAGATGAGGATAAGCCAGTTTTGGTAGATAAATATATCCGAGGAAAAGAAGTTGAAGTTGATGCTATATGCGATGGAAAACAGGTGTTTGTTCCTGGTATTATGGAACTTGTAGAGCGTACAGGCATACATTCCGGTGACTCAATAAGCGTTTATCCATCATTCAGTATTTCTGATAAAGTCAAGAAAACAATACTTGAATATACAAGAAAGCTTGGTCTTGGAATTGGAATTATAGGACTTTTTAATATACAATTTATAGTTGATAACGAAGAAAATGTTTACATAATAGAAGTAAATCCACGTTCATCAAGAACAGTACCATTTCTTTCTAAAGCAACAAGTTATAGTCTTGCAGATATTGCAACGTTTGTTATTCTTGGAAAAAGCTTAGCAGAACAGGGGATAAATGTTATTTATCCGGAAGAGAAAAAGAGATATTATGTAAAAACACCAGCATTTTCATTCTCTAAGCTAAATGGTATGGATGCATATCTTTCACCTGAAATGAAATCCACTGGTGAAGCTATCGGCTATGATAAAAAGCTTCATCGTGCAGTTTATAAAGCACTTATTGCGTCTGGTGTTCATGTTCAGAATTATGGTACTGTTTTTGTCACCTTGGCTGATGAAGACAAAGAAGAAGCATTGCCGCTGGTTAGAAGATTTTATGATATGGGATTTAATATAGAAGCTACTATAGGCACTGCAAACTTCCTTAAAAACCATGGAATTCGCACAAGAATACGCCGCAAGCTTAGTGAGGGAAGCGAAGAGATACTTGAATCAATAAGAGCTGGTTATGTAAGTTATGTAATAAATACACGTGCTATTTTGTCAGGCGTTCATTATGAAGACGGAGTAGCAATTCGTAGATGTGCTACACAAAATAATATTACAATGCTTACCTCTCTTGATACGGTAAAGGTTTTGCTTGATGTACTTGAAGAAGTTACAATAGGCATATCAACAATTGATGCGTAAGGAGGAATTATTTTATGCACTTTACAAAAATGCACGGACTCGGAAATGATTATTTGTATGTGTATGGTGAACCTAAAAATCCAGAAGAGCTTTCAATACGCCTTTCTGAACGTCATTTTGGTGCCGGTTCAGACGGTATGATATGGATATCACATTCAGATATAGCAGATTTTAAGATGCGTATTTTCAATGCTGACGGCAGCGAAGCAAAAATGTGTGGAAACGGAATAAGATGTGTTGGCAAATATGTATATGATAAAGGATATACAGATAAAAATCATTTGACCATTGAAACTTTATCTGGAATTAAGACACTTGATGTCAAAACTGAAAATGGAAAGTTATAAGTGTTTCTGTTGATATGGGAAATGCTGAAATAAGCGAAGATATTACAATAGCTGTTGGTAATGAAAAAATTACCGGAACACCTGTTTCAATGGGCAATCCACATTTTGTTATATTTGTTTCTGATGTTGAATCAATTTCGCTTGAAAAAATCGGTTCGGCTATTGAACATCATGAAGCTTTCCCAGATGGTGTGAATGTTGAATTTGTTCAGGTAATAGATAAAAGCACAGTTCGGATGAGAGTATGGGAACGTGGAAGTGGTATTACAATGGCTTGCGGAACAGGTGCGTGTGCTTCAGCATCAGCTGCTGTAAGCAAAAATCACTGTAATTATAATGATGATATATCCGTTATTCTTGATGGCGGAATACTTAAAATTAATGTAGCGAGTGATTATAAAATTATAATGACCGGTCCTGCTGAAACTATTTATGAAGGAGAAGTAGAAGTATGATTACACCAAATATTTTTTATTCAGACCTTAAAGATTCATATTTGTTTTACAATATTGCTCAAAAAACAAAGGCATACCTTTCCACTCATCCAGATGCTCATCTGTACAGAATGGGTATAGGAGATGTTTCTCTTCCGCTTTGTGATGCTGTTATACAAAAACTTCACGAAGCAGTTGATGATCAGGCTAAGGCTGAAACATTCCATGGATATATGCCGGAGTGTGGTGCGCCTGAACTCCGTGAAGCAATATCTGATTATTATAAAAACAGAGGTGTAGAATTATCACCAGAAGAAGTATTCGTATCAAGCGGTGCAAGTGACGAGCTTGGCGATATTTTAGATCTTTTTTCACGTGACAATACATCACTTGTCATAGAACCAGCATATCCTGCATATGTTGATGCAAATATTATGGGCGGCAGAAAAATAGTTCACGTTCCTTCAAGCATAGAGAACGGTTTTCTTCCTGAGCCAGATGAGAGTGTAAATGCAGATATTCTTTATATTTGTTCTCCAAATAATCCTACAGGTGCCGTATTTGATCGAAACAAACTCAAGACGTGGATTGATTATGCTAACAATAAAGGCTCAATAATTCTTTTTGATGCTGCATATCAAGCATTTATTGAAGATGAAACCTTGCCGCACAGTATTTTTGAAATTGATGGCGCAAGAACTTGTGCAATAGAGATTTGTTCTCTTTCCAAAACAGCCGGATTTACCGGAACACGTCTTGGCTATACAATTATACCTAAAGAGCTCGAAAGAAAGGGAATGAACTTTAATTCCATGTGGGTTCGCAACCGCACAACTAAAACAAATGGTGTTTCATATATTATTCAGAAATGTGCAACTGCTGTTTTTACCCCTGAAGGTCAAAAGCAGATTCATGATAATATTAAAATATATAAGAATAATGCAGCTTGCCTTATGAAAGTACTTGATGAACTTGGAGTATGGTATTGTGGTGGTAAAAATGCACCATATATTTGGATGAAGTGTCCCGAGGGTTTGACAAGCTGGGAATTTTTTGATTTGCTTTTGAATGAAATTCAAGTCGTAGGAACTCCTGGACAAGGATTTGGCGAATGTGGTGAAGGATATTTTAGATTCTCAACATTTGGAAACCCTGAAGATACAAAAATTGCTGCTGAAAGAATAAAAAATCTTTTGAAAAAATAAAATTTATAATTTAAAAAAACAATCCCTTTTTGTTTGGCGGAATTGCCTTATCAAAAAGGGATATTTTTTATTCATCGCATTCATGTTGGCGTATGATTGATTTTACTGCATTGTAAAGATGAGGCTTGAGTTCTTCTATAGAAACAGGTTCATTATAAAGTATAGGTGAATATACAGCAGAACTTACAAGTTCAACTATCATAAATAACATGATTTCCGGGTCTTTAAGCTTTTTTGGAGATTCATCTATTATAGTGTTATAAATTTCTTTGAAATTTAAGTCGTCATCACTTTCATTAGAAGTAATAGAATTTTTAAATATACCCCAGCTTAAATTTTTTGCAATAAATTGTAAGAGTGATTTATTTTCATTAAATTGATTTATTATATTATCGATAACAACAATAAATCTTTCATGATAATCAAGCCCTTTATGTTTGTCAAGTTCAGTTATTGCATTCATAAAAAGTTTATTGGATTTATGGGCTACAAGTTTATTTTTAATATCATATTTATCCTTGAAATACAGATAGAAAGTTCCTTTGGCAACACCGGCATTTTTTACTATTTCAGATATTGATGTTTGACTTACACCTTTAGATGTAAAAATATTAAATGCAGTGTTAAGAAGCGATTCACGCTTTTTCTTTTTGTTTGCATCAAGCTTTCCCATTCCCATACATCCTTTATTATTATTATTATTGAAGATTATATATTACATATTATAATACAATTCGCCAAAAAAGTCAATTGAGCAAAATGACCGATAGTCATTATTTAAGGTTGTAAACCATTATGCAAGCCTACAAAATAATGACTGATGGTCATTATTTTCTTGATTTTCTATTGACATATTTTATGAAAGGTAATATAATATTATCAGTAAATGACCAGTGGTCATATTTTAGGAGGGATATAATGGTAAAATTTGGTAAATGGATTGCAAAACATAAGATACTTATACTTATTATAAGTGTGCTTTTGCTTATTCCGTCTGTATTTGGATATATGGGAACAAGGATAAATTATGACATCCTATCATATCTTCCAAAAGAAATCGAAACCATGCAAGGACAGGATATACTTATGGATGATTTCGGCAAGGGCGGATTTTCCATGGTAATGGTTGAAGGAATGTCTGATAAAGATGTTTGTGATCTAAAAAAGAAAATTGAAGAAGTAGATCACGTTGCAGATGTAATATGGTACGATACCATAGCTGACATAAGCTTACCAAAGGAAGTACTGCCTGAAGATATTTATGACTTTTTTAATTCCGATGATTCTACCCTTATGGCAGTTTTCTTTGATGACACGTCATCCGGAGATGGAACAATGTCGGCAATTGAAGATATAAGATCGATTGCAGGCAAACAATGCTTTATGAGTGGAATGTCTGCTGTTATTACTGACATAAGAGATCTTTCAGAACAAGAAATTGTCCTGTATGTTATAATTGCAGTTGTGCTTGTAACCATAGTACTTGCATTGACAATGGATTCTTTCTTGATACCGATTTTATTTATGTTAAGTATTGGTATGGCAATAGTTTATAATCTTGGTTCAAATATATTCTTAGGCGAAATATCATTTGTTACAAAAGCACTAAGTGCCGTGCTTCAGCTTGGTGTAACAATGGATTTTTCAATTTTCTTGTGGCATAGCTATCAAGATAACCAAAAACGTTTTCCAGGGGATAAAGAAAGAGCAATGGGTCATGCCATTTCAAATACTATTTCATCAGTTGTAGGAAGTTCTCTTACAACAATAGCAGGCTTTCTTTCAATGTGCTTTATGAGTTTTACTCTCGGACTTGACCTTGGAATTGTAATGGCAAAGGGTGTTGCTTTTGGCGTAATAGGATGTGTAACAATACTTCCATCCCTTATTTTAATTTTTGATAAAGCTATCGAAAAAACAAGACACAAGAATATTATCCCTTCGATGGATAAGTTATCTGCATTTATTTTAAAAAACAGAAAGGTGTTTTTAATATCATTTGTTATCTTAATTATACCGGCAGTTTACGGTTATACTCATTATGATGTATATTATAATTTTGACACAATGCTTCCGGAAGATACAGCAAGTATTGTAGCGAATTCAAAGCTTGAAGAAGAGTATAATATGAATTCAACTCATATGCTTTTGATTGATGCTAATATGAAAGCGAAAGATACAGAGAAGATGCTTAATGAAATGGAAGATGTTGATGGTGTAAGTTTTGCATTGGGTGTGGATAGCCTTGTAGGCAGCGCAATTCCTCGTGAAATTATACCTGAATCCATAGAATCCATTCTAAAGAGTGATGAGTGGCAGTTAATTATGATTGGTTCTGAATATAAAACAGCCTCGGAAGAAGTAAATGCTCAGGTCGATGAATTGAATGCAATTATAAAAAATTATGATAGTAATGGAATGCTTATAGGTGAAGCACCGGCTACAAAAGATCTTATAAATATAATGGATCATGACTTTAATCTTGTAAGCACAGTATCAATTGGTGTAATATTTATTTTAATAGCAATTGTACTTAAGTCAATATCTCTGCCGATCATACTTGTTATTGTAATTGAGTTTGCTATATTTGTAAATATGGGTATTCCAGCATATACAGGAACAGTACTTCCATTTATAGCGTCTATTGTAATAGGTACAATTCAGCTCGGTGCTACTGTAGACTATGCTATTCTTATGACTACGAAATATAAAAAATCACGCCGAAACGGAAAAGACAAAAATGAATCTGTATATTATGCATTGTCAACTTCTATGAATTCTATAATTGTCAGTGCATTAGGCTTCTTTGCCGCCACGATCGGTGTTGGACTTTATTCAAAAATGGATATGATCTCATCTTTGTGTATACTTATGGCAAGAGGTGCTATTATTAGTATGTTTACTGTAATTCTGGTATTGCCATCATGTCTTATGTTGTTTGATAAAATAATTTGCAAGACAACTATTGGAATGAAATCTGAAAAAAATTGAGGAGGAATTTATATATGAAAAAGTTAACGAGAGTTTTAGCTGCTGTTACTGCACTTATTTTAGCAGCAGGTTCAAGCGAAATATTTTATGTTGCAGCTGAAGAGAAGCAGCAAGATATTATAAAGAATGAAACTGTTTATGTAATTGCAGATTCACAAGGAAATAAAAAGAATATTATTGTTAGCGATTGGCTGGACAATGAGGGAAGTGTTGATCATATAAAAGATAAGTCAGAACTTTCAGATATAGAAAATGTCAAGGGCGATGAAAAATTTACTGAAAACGGTGACAATTTTGAATGGTCGGCAGATGGTTCAGATATTTATTACAAAGGAACTTCTGACAAGGATTTACCAGTAGATGTAAGTGTTACTTATTTTCTTGATGGAAAAGAAATATCCCCAGATGAACTTGCAGGCAAAAGCGGAAGAGTTACTATAAGATATGATTATACTAATAATAAGAACGTGAGTGTAAAATCCGGCAGTAAAAATATTGATATGTATGTACCGTTTCTTATGCTTTCAGCAGCTATACTTGACAGCAGCAAATTTAGCAATATAGAGGTTACAAATGGTCAGTATATTTCAGATGGTGAAAGATTTATTGTTGTAGGAATGGCGCTTCCGGGACTTTCAGACAGTCTTGGATTTAATGAAAAAGAAGATTTAGATGTTGAATTCCCAGAACATTTTGAATTTTCAGCGAATGTAGAAGATTTCTCAATCGCCTCATCTTTTACAGTTGCAACAAATGATATTTTTTCTAATATTGATATGGAAGATACAAAAACACTTGATGATCTTGAAGATAAGCTTAATGAAATGGTTGATGCTGCCAAGCAGCTCACAGATGGTTCAAGTGACCTTTATGATGGCATAAAAGCACTATTAAGTGGCACAGGAGAATTAAAATCAGGTACAGTTCAACTGCAAAATGGTGCAGAAAAATTAAACGGTGGAGCTTCTGAATTATCTAATGGTTCCGTACAAATTGAAAACGGTGCTGGAACAATTGCCAGTGGAATATCAGATTTATATGATGGTATATATGCAGCAAAAGATGGATCAGATTCTCTTGAGAAAGGTGCAAAACAGCTTTCCGATGGTATATCACCATTACTTAATGGAGCATCAACATTGGATGATGGAATAGCAGCCGCTTTAGATGGATCAAGTAAAATTGAAACAGGTGCAAGAAACCTTTCATCTGGCACATCGCAACTGGCAAGTGGGGCAAAAACATTTTCAGAATCTGAATAGCAGCCGCTAAGAGTGGTTCAGCAAAGCTGAAAAGTGGACTGGAAAGTGCGTCTTTAGGTATTGACGAATTGGCAACTGGTGCAGCAGCCTTAAAAGACGGTGCAGGAAGTCTTTCATCAGGTTTAGATACAGCAAGTTCCTCTCTTGATCAAACTATTTTATATAATAAGCAAGTACTTGACAGCTTAAAATCTTATTATCAGAACAGTGGAGATGAATCATTATTACAGCTTATAGGAACACTTGAACAGACTATATCAAGCCAAGAGCAAATTTCAGCTTCTATGAAGACAGAGGGTTCTCTAAAGAATGGTGCTGTATCACTTGAAAGTGGAGCAAGTACTTTAAATGATGGAATTGAAAGCCTTAAGGAGAATACAGGAGCTTTGTTAAAGGGAATGAACGACCTTGACAGTTCTTTGGAAGATATTAAAAGCGGCAGTACTAAACTTCTTGAAGGTGCAGATACATTGTCAAGTTCAGCAGCAGCGGTGAATTCTGGAGCAGCAGAGCTTCATAATGGCAGTGCTGAACTGAATAATGCTAATTCAGCATTAAAAAATGGCACTGAAAAGCTTAAAAAAGGAGCTGAAACAGCTAAAGGCGGTGTAAATGCTGTTTATAACGGAGCTTGTTCTCTTAATGCAGGAATGGCAGAGCTTAAAAGCGGTGGAAAAACTCTTAGAGATGGAGCATATACATTTTATAACAGCAGCAAGACATTGACCGCAGGTACTTCTGAATTATACAGAGGAACAGGAGAATTACTCAATGGCATATTATCACTTGAAAGCGGTGTATCTGAATTGTCAAGTGGTGCAGAAAAACTTGAAGGTGGTTCTAAAGATCTTAAAGATGGAATGAAGGAGTTTAAAGAAAAGGGAATTGACAAAATTATAAGTGCCTATGAAGATAATTTTAAAGAACTCAAGGATAAACTTATAAAGCTTTCTGATATTTCAAAGGATTATAACAGCTTTGCCGGAATAGGTGATAATATGGCTGGAAAGGTGAAGTTTATATATACGATCGATGCCATAGAAAAACCTGACGAAGAATAACGTCTAAAAATAATAAGAGCGAATCTGAGATATTATATCAGGTTCGCTTTTGTTTATAAAATATCGGGCGAATTGAAATACAAAAGGGACGAAAATAATCCGTCCCTTTAATAATTATTATTCTATTGATGGTTCTAATACTGCATATTTGTCGTCATCACGTTTATATACAACATTTATTTCACCTGTTGCAGCATTAGAAAACATAAAGAACGTATGACCTATAAGATTCATCTGAAGGATTGCTTCCTCAACGCTCATAGGATACATTTTGAATTTCTTGTGACGTATAACTTCATAATCTGATTCTGCAACATCATCCGTAAATGCAGCAGCCTTGAAAGCGTTATCCTTTAATTTCTTTTCTACTCTTGTTTTATTTTTGCGAATTTGTCTGATGATCTTATCAATAGATGTATCAAGAGCATCTTTTTTATCAACAGCAGATTGTTCTGCACGATAAATCATATTATTATAGAAAACAGTTAATTCGAGGATTATCTGATTCTTATGTTCAGCCATTGTAATCTTTGCATCAGCTTCTTCTCCAAAAAATTTATTAAGTTTCTGATTAAGCTTTTCTTCTGCATAAGAAGTAAAATTTTGTGGTATCTGCATTTTTTTTGCTGTAATAGTAACTTTCATATAATGTTCCTCCTTGCGTAGATCTGAGTAAATTTTAAAATGATTTCAGATCTGTTTTCTATAATATATTATAGCACAACGCTAAAAATAATTCAAGTGTTTTTAGGAATTTTATTGAAAACAATCAATTATTTTTCAAAACAAATTATAATAAAGCATATAATGCGATTTTTATTAAATAAGCCTTGCAATACTTGAATTTTTTTTGCTTTTGTAGTATAATAAAAAATAATATGCTTTTGCGTATGTTATAATTAAAAATCCAATTTAACATTAAGAGAAAGGAGTAGACTTAGGTGAATGAAGAAAATTTTCTCAAAATACTTGAAAGTTTAAGAAGCTTTCCTGCTTTTTCGATTATCATGAGTGCACTTGTTATCTTTATGGTTTTTATATGTGTATTTGCTATTTTTCGTTCAGCAAAAGAAGAAAAACACATAGAGGAACTTCGTTGGGATAAGGTAAGTGATTACATGGAACTTGTAGATGCAGATACGGGAGAACGATTTTGCTTGTCGGCAGATGAAGTAATTATCGGCAGGCATGGTGCCGCCGACATTCGTTTTCCGGATATGAGTATATCACGTTATCATGCGGTTCTTTGTGTATCGAATGGAGTATGGCGTGTAATCGATCTTGGTTCTAAATCCGGCACATTTGTAAACGGTAAAAGAGTTCAGGAACAAATGATACTCAAAGATTGTGATGAAATTCGCTTTGGCACAAAGGCGACAATCTTGAAAAGGAGGCTTGTGTAAATATATGTTTCACAATAAATTAAACTACGGCAGAATAACATTTTTGGTGTTTATGACTCATGCAGTAATGCTTGCAGCTGTTTTGTTTCGTGGAAATTATAAAGATATAACAGATATGATCCCACTTACAACTGCTGTATTTGCTCTTGATATAGTTTATATGATAGTTATTCGCTTTTTCTATAAGCAAATGACATATACAACAGATTATCTTTTGCTTATGATAATGGGATGCAGTGTAATATTCCAATCATGTTTTGGAAGTGTTGGATTTGCATCAAAACATTACATAACCTGTGTACTGGCTCTTGTATGCTGTCAAATAATGTTTTTGCTTACAAGAAATCATATACGTATACTTGCATTAAAACAGTATCTTTATCTTGTTTTAGGAGTGCTTGTACTGGCAACTGTTCTTCTTACAGGAAGCAGAAGTATGTGGATAAGCATAGGTTCATTGAGTATTCAGCCTTCGGAATTTATGAAACCCGTTTTTGTTTTGCTTTGTGCTACATCAATTATGGAGCAGCATGATAAGAAAAAGCTTGTTTTATTTTATGTTTCAAGGGAAATGATCGCTTTAACCATTGCGTTTTTCATTATATTTGTACTCCAATGGTGGTGCAGAGATTTGGGCAGCTTGCCTACATTTGCCGCTGCATATGGATGTGCAATTATTTGCAGAATATGCTATCCCAGAGCAAAATTTTCAAAAGGTACATTGATCACTCTTATTGCTTTAGGAATCGCTTTAGTAGCATTGCTTGCGTCAGCAGCTCCTGCATATGTACAAGATAGACTTTCTGTTGATATATGGAAAGATACATATGGCGATGGTTATCAACAGTGTCAAGCTTTAATGGCAATTGCAGAAGGTTCATTATTTGGAAAAGGACCTGGTTACGGCAAACTTATAAATGTTGCGGCTGCCGATACTGATATTGTTTTTTCAACTATATGTGAAGAATGGGGATTCTTTGTTGCATTGCTTATAATTTTCTTTGTGGCAAGTCTTTTAATTCTTCCTATGATAAATAAACCAAGAAGTTATTTTCATGCAACAATGGTAATGAGTGTTGCGGCAGTATTTGTGGTTCAGATGGGACTTAATATTTTTGGTTCATGTAACCTTATCCCGTTCACAGGTGTTACAATTCCATTTATATCACAAGGAGGAAGCTCTATGCTTGTAAGCGGAATGCTTGCTGGTATGTTAAAATCAGGGCAATCGCCTGTATTTAGAAGACCTGATGCTGTCAGACAAAACAGCAGACGAAGGGAGCGGGCAGCATGAAGAAAAAAGAAGATATGAAATGCATTAAAAGGGGAGAGTTTCTCACAAAACTTCTTATAGCTATATTTCTTATCGGAATGTGTGTTCTGGTATTCAAAATAGTTACAGAAGCATCATTTTATATGAAGCATTCAAATCATGTTTCTTTGGGTTGTGTATATGATCGCAGTGGTGATGTTCTTTTTGATCCTGATGCTGATACAGATACATATAGCTATGACCATTTTATTGATGTAGGGAATTTGATAGGCGATGACAGTGGGATGATGACAAATACACTTGTATCGGAAAATCGCACATTACTTTCAAATTACAATCCAATTTTTGGTATTATGGAACATGGACAAAGTGCAATATATACAACACTTGATCACGAAGCCAACAGAACAGTTTACGATGCGTTCGGAAGTCGTGATGGTACGGCTATTGCCTATAATTATAAAACCGGTGAGATTTATGTATGTGTTAGTAAACCAAATGTAAATGTACTTGATTTTGAAGATGTTGACAGTCTTCCATCAGGAAGTCTTATATGTAAAGCATTTTACAGAACCGTTCCCGGTTCTACACAGAAGGTATCTACACTTGCAGCCGCTATTGAGCAAATGGGATTTGAAACTGTTTCAAATAAAACTTATAGCTGCGACGGTGTATACTATAATAACTATGGCAATGAAATAGATTGTCATAGCAGTTATGGTCATGGCTCACAGGATATTTTCAGGGCGTTTCAAAATAGCTGCAATCCATATTTTGCACAACTTGTCCAGGATATGCAGCTTCAGCTGCTTAAAGATACTTTCAGAAATATGGGATATTCTGTAAATAATTCAAAAGCACCAGAACTTGATATTGATGGTATATCAGTATTCAGAGGAAGCACTGAACTTGATGATGTAAATGATTTTGATACTCAATGGGGTTGTATGGGTCAGAGCAAAACAGAAGTAAGTCCTTGTCAACTTATGATGTGGCAGAGTGCTGTTGCAAATTGCTCTAATTCTGTTACAAAACCATACCTCATTTCCCATGTTAAGAATGTATTTGGCAATGAAAAAGATAAGTCTGAAACGAGTTATGAGTCAGCAGGCTTTTCTGCTGAAACAGCAGCATATGTTCGTGAGGTAATGCTTGAAAACGGAAGAGTTAAATATAATGATAAAATAGGCTATAACATAGGTGCTAAAAGTGGTACAGCTCAAATACAAGACGGAGCTTCTGAGAATAATCTGCTTGTTGGATTTGTAGATGATTCATCATTTCCAATAGCATTTTGCGTTGTTATAGAAGATAATGCCGGTGGATATTTATCAACTGAATATATCACATCAACTATGTTGAATGCAATTGCAAATGAATAGTAGATTATATAATACAACTATAATAATATCCAAGGAGATTAGATATATGATTTTGCTTATTGACAATTTTGATCCACATATGCGTGAATTTTATAAATATATTTCATCTGAACACAGTGATATTACTGTCATCAGAAATGATGAGTGCTTACCAGATGAAGTAATGGCTATGCAACCAGATGCAGTGATTATTGGTTCAGGAGTCGGCAATGTAGAGGATACCGGTATCTGCAAGAGTATTATAGAAAATATTTCTTCCAACATTCCACTGCTGGCATTTGGACTTGGGGCTGAAGTTTTAGCAAATTGTCTTGGTGCTTCATACATAAATACACCTGTACAAGGCAATACAATATATAATATTAGTTTTGATAAATCATGCAGTATTTTTAAATCATTGCCTGATGTTGTGCCATGTGCATCTAATATTAAAAGAACTATGAATATGATGCTTCGTCCGGAAAATGTGATTATTACTGCTCAAGATCAATATGGCAGATGTATAGCATTTAAAGATGCAGGCAGAAATGCTTTTGGAATCTGTACTTATCCTGTATTTTTAAATGATTCCGAAAAGAGTATTATTCATGATTTTATTTCACTGATAGTGGAATGATTTTAAGCAAAATATATAATATAGATTTAAGATAAAAATATTCTAAAAAAATGTGGAAATCACGGCAATAATATGATATAATATAAGCAAGAAGCTGTGTTAAAGCAAAAAATAAATTAGGAATTATAAATTATAAGGAAGGAGATCTTTATGATCGGAATAGATTGTCATACTCATACGAATGTATCACCTGACGGTTCAGGTACAGCAGGAGGTTTGTGCCGAAGTGCAATTTCAAAGGGCTTGAAAGCTGTTGCAATTACAGAACATATTGAGCTTAATAGATGGTTTTCTCAGGAACATTACGGCATTATTCCACGAAATGAAGATGAGCTTTTTAATTATAGTGAAATAATGGAAAAGGCAATGAAACAAAATACATCAGCAAGAGGAACTTATGGCTCACGTATACATGTTATAAGCGGTATTGAGCTGGGTCAGCCTCATCTTGATTTCGGACTTGCCGAATCTGTTATAAACGATGCTCGTCTTGATTATGTTATTGCTTCTCTTCATGAAGTTATTGGCAAGGAAGATTTTTATTATCTTGATTACAATAAAGAATCTGTAGATGAACTTATGGAGCGTTATTTCAAAGAG